>NZ_JAYJLK010000022.1:0-42990 GCF_051948795.1 Acinetobacter sp. Lyrl_1 | reverse complement strand
AGCCACCATCCAAAAAATCTTTGAGCATTATGCCAGCCAAAACCCAACGATTGATCAAACCGATGGCGTGAGTCTTGACTTTGGGGCATGGCGTTTGAATGTACGTGCTTCAAATACTGAGCCATTATTGCGCTTAAATATTGAAAGCCGTCGTGATCAAAACCCACGCCCAATGCAGGACTATGTGGATGAGTTGACGCAATTGATTCAAGCTTAATCTGAAAAATTAAAATAATATAAACAATGGGAGTCAAAACTGACTCCCATTTTTATGCTCTAAACCTTGTGGCTGAGTGTATAGCTAGAATCACTCATCTTAACAATAACCATTCGGATTCTGCTTTTGCCAGTTCCAACTATCGGCCAACATATCTTCTAAGGCATATTGTGGTGTCCAGTCCAGTTCTTGCACGGCACGACTATTATCTGCAAAAGACGTGGCCACATCGCCTTCACGACGTGGTGCAAACTCAAATGGAATCTGCACACCATTGACCTGTTCAAAAGTATTCTTCACTTGCAGCACCGAAATTCCATTACCCGTACCAATATTCCAAGCACGGCAACCCTGGGCAGTCAAACGGTTATTCAAGGCACATAAATGCGCGTTGGCCAAATCGACCACATGAATATAATCGCGCACACCAGTACCATCTGGTGTGGCATAATCCTGCCCAAAAATTGACAGTTTTTCACGACGTCCCACCGCCACTTGGGTGACATAAGGCATTAAATTATTTGGAATACCTTGTGGGTCTTCGCCAATGCAGCCACTTTTATGTGCCCCCACAGGATTAAAATAACGCAATAGCGCAATCGACCAACGTGCATCGGCAAGGGCTGCTTTTTGTAAAAGCTGTTCCACAATCAGCTTGGTATAGCCATAGTTATTGCTTGGCATACCCGTTGGCATCTCTTCATTCAACGGCGAAATATTGGATTCGTCATATACTGTAGCCGATGAACTAAACACCAGTTTAAACACATGCGCGCGTTGCATCGCCTGGATCAAGCTAATTGAACCCGCAATATTGTTGTCAAAATAGCTCAGTGGAATTTGTTGGCTTTCTCCCACTGCTTTGAGTCCTGCAAAATGAATCACTGCATCAATTTGATGTGCAGCAAACACAGCATCCAAAGCAGCAGCATCACGAATATCACCCTGAATAAACTGCAAGGTTTTGCCCGTCAGTTGCTGCACCCGCGCCAATGACTCTGCCGAGCTATTGGACAAATTATCTAGCACCACCACGCTGTGCCCTGCATTCAGCAACTCGACACAGGTATGTGAACCAATATAGCCAGCACCGCCTGTTACTAAAATATTAGCCATCTATTTTTCCTAATAAAATTTTTAATAAACCTTGAGTCGATGCATCGAGTGCCGATAAATCCTGCTGCTGCCCATTTAAAATAGGCAAGAGCTGATTGGCAATTTCCTTGCCTTTTTCTACACCCCATTGGTCAAAGGGATTGATATTCCACAGCACCGATTGCACAAAGACTTTATGTTCATATAGAGCAATCAACATGCCCAAGCTATACGGATTGAGTTCTTGCAATAAAATACTGCTACTTGGCTGATTACCACTGTACTGCTTATATGCAGCTAAGCCATCTAATTCCTGCTGATCTAAAGCCTGATTACCAAAGGCCAAAAGCCGCGACTGTGCCAAGCAGTTGGACAAGGCCAAATGATGCTGCTCCACCAAAGCCTCAGCATTTTCGGCATAAGTAAATTGATTGGCATTATAACGCTGCACAGGGGCAATAAAATCACAGCTGACCGCATGTGTCCCTTGGTGCAATAATTGATAGAACGCATGCTGTGCATTCGGCCCAACTTCACCCCAGACAATTGGGCAGGTATCTCGCTCAACTGCTGCACCATTGCGCTGAATGGATTTACCATTCGATTCCATTTCCAATTGCTGTAAATACGAAGCGAAGTATTTTAAACGTCCATCATAAGGCAAGACCGCATGGGTCTGAATATTCAGGAAATTATTATTCCATACGCCCAGCAAGCCCATCAGCACTGGGATGTTCTGATCAAATGCAGCTGTTTGAAAATGCTGATCAACCGCATGTGCACCTGCTAAAAACCGCTGAAAACCCGCAACGCCAATGGTCAGGGCAATCGGTAAGCCAATACACGACCATAACGAATAGCGACCACCCACCCAATCCCAAAGCAAGAGCTGATTTTCAGGACAAATGCCCCAAGCGGTCATTTTATCTGCTTTGGTGGATACCCCAATAAAGTGATGTTTCAGAATTTTCGCGTGTGTGCCCAAAGCCTTTTCTAGCCATTGTTTCACCGTTTGCGCATTGGATAAGGTATCAATGGTGCCAAAAGACTTGGACGAAATAATAAATAAAGTGGTCTCAGGACGCAGACGATGCAGCAATTCAGATAGTTGGCTGCCATCCATGGTGGACACAAAATGTACATTCAGTGGTTTTTCTGTCGCCACTTTAAAATCAGATAAGGCTTGGGTCACCATCAACGGGCCTAAATCTGAGCCACCCACACCAATATTGACCACATCCTGAATCACTTCACCCGTGGCACCACGGTATTGGCCTGCATGGATTTTTTCCACCAAGGCATACATACGCTCAAGCTGGGTATGCACTTGCTCAGTCAATGCAGCGTAAGCATCGGTCTGATCGGAAGCACTTGCTGCTGGGCTGGTCGCAGGCAAACGCAAGGCCCAATGCAAAGCGGGTGCCTAAACCTGCAACAGGTAAAATGGCTTTTTTAATCATCTCAGATACCTAATTTCACACAAATTTTTTAGTTAAATTTTACTCATCAACAAGTTGAACTGACTTACTTCAACTTAGTTTTTGAAATTTAGTTCACCTTAATTTCTGTCCCACGGACATAACCATCCACATAGTGTTCAAGCTGAGCTAAAGCCCAGTCGATATCACTTTGAATTGCGGTTAAGTCATGCATACGCTCAAACACCATCAGTAATTCATCCAACGGATACATTTTTTCATAAGAACGTAAAATACGACTGTGCTGGGTCACTTCGGTATTATCGGCATCAATCAACAATTCTTCGTAAAGTTTTTCGCCTGGGCGTAAGCCTGAATATTGAATTTCAATATCACCTTCCTGGCTGCCTGTTTCTCGTACTTTTAAACCACTCAGTGCAATCATTTGACGGGCCAAGTCCTGAATGCGTACAGGTTCCCCCATATCCAGCAGGAATACATCGCCGCCTTGCCCCAACGCACCCGCCTGAATCACCAATTGCGAGGCTTCTGGAATGGTCATAAAGTAACGGGTGACTTCAGGATGAGTTACGGTAATAGGCCCACCTTTGGCAATTTGCTGTTTAAACAACGGCACCACCGAACCCGATGAACCCAAGACATTCCCAAAACGGACAATGCTAATTTGGGTCTGATCTTGCGCTTCTGCCATGGCTTGACAATACAATTCTGCCATACGTTTAGACGCCCCCATGACATTGGTGGGACGCACGGCTTTATCGGTAGAAATGAGTACAAATGTTTCCACACCTGTTTTGACCGCTGCATTTAAGCTAAATGCCGTACCAATGGCGTTGTTTTTCAAACCTGCCAATGGGTTACATTCTACCAAAGGCACGTGTTTGTAAGCAGCTGCATGGTACACGGTTTGAACCCTATACTGTTCCATCACTCGCTCTAGTTTGGCCTGCTCTAGCACTGAACCTAAAATTGGGATAATCGTGACATCGCTATTTAAGCGTAATTCTTTGTCAATGCTGTACAACGCAAATTCGGTCAGTTCATAAATTACCAAGGCTTTGGGTTTGTTTTTGACAATTTGACGACACAATTCAGAACCAATGGACCCCCCCGCCCCTGTAACCAAGACCATTTTGTCTTGAATATTTTTAGCCAACAGTTCGGGGACTGGCGGCACAGGGTCACGCCCGAGCAAGTCAATAATATCGACTTCCTGAATATCCGATACGCGAATTTCACCATCGACCAGTTTGGTCAGTCCTGGAATTTCTGTAATTTTAATATGTGCAGGTTCTAAAAATTTGACGATCTCGCTTTTACGCATCCGTCCTACAGAAGGCAGCGCAATCAGAATTTCATCGACATTTTTTTTAGCTAACAATTTTAATGCGCTGTCTGCGTCATAGACTTTTAAACGTCCCAACTGCTGCCCAGTGAGTGACGGATCATCATCTATAAATAATACGGGTAAGTGTTCATCGGAATTGTATAGTGCCGCTGCAATTTGCTGTCCTGCATTGCCTGCACCATAAATCGCCACACGTTTTTTTTGTACATCGGCTTGTAAATAAGAACGCACGATAAAGCGAATAAAACCGCGGCTAAACCAGACCCATGCGAACATGAGAAATCCGAACATGAGCGGAATAGAAGTGGGAATAAAGGCATCGGTAAAGTAAGCCAACGCATATAACCCTGCCACAGTCAAAGCAGTACCCAACCCCAATTTGACCATAAACAGTTCACTGTAGGTACGCACAATAAAGCGATACACCCCAAAAATAAACAGCGATACAACGGCAATCACACTTGCCCATACCGAACCAAAAGCCAAGTTAGGCACCACTTCTGCGCCTAAATCAAACTGGCGGATGGCATAACATAGCCACAGCAAGACAGGAAATATACAAAAGTCCAGCACCATTAAAAATGCAAGTTTGACTAAGCGGGGGGATTCTACAGCAGGTTCGAAAATGGATTTCATAAATATACAATTATTAATATTTGAATTTTAAAACACCGTATTACTTTAATGCAGAATACAGGTTCCAACCTCTAAAAATGAATGTGCGGCGATAGTTTGACCACCTGCGACTTTTACCCCCACGCTTAAATGGGCAAATTGCTCAATGACCACATCATGATCTAATAATGTACCAATATTTAAAATTACGCCATCGTTGATCACAGTTTTACGACTAATTACACACCCTGCCATCACACTCACCCCTAGACCGATGTCAGCTGTTGGACTCACAACTGTTTTAGGATGAATCACCGAAGTCAATTCTATACCCAAGGCTCGCAAGGTCTGTTGCCATTGCTGCCGTAATGTATTATTGCCTACCGCCACAATCGCTTGAAGCTGCGTATTCTGCAACTGATTTAAATTGGCAATATTTGTCACAATGTTATATTCCGCCACATGCTGTATTTCAGGCCAACGGTCATCAGCAAACATAATCTCTTGCCATTGTCCACTCAGTTCTGCAGCTTCTGCAACGGCCAAACCGTAACCCCCTGCACCTAAAATTAACAAGCTGGGTTTATTAAGCATCTGGATGACCTGCCTTGAATTTTATAGCCACAATTAACAATGGTATATAGGCAATCAGTACTGCCAATTCAGGGTACGCCCATGCTTGTGTAACCGTCATATAAGCGATAGGAAATAACCACAATAGGTTAATCGCAGCAACCGCCAACGTCACGGGGGTATGACTCCCGCATCTACGCGATAAAATTTGATAGCTATGGCTTCGATGTGCATCATACATTTTATAGCCGCTCAATACGCGTTTTATGAGGGTATAGGTCGCATCGACCACAAATACACCTAGACAAGTGATCCACGCACAAAACAGTGCCAAGTTTTCTTTGAGGGCGATGAGTGCCAAAATACCCAAAGTGAGGCCGAGAAATCCGCTACAGGCATCGCCCATAAAAATTTTAGCTTTGGGAAAGTTCCACAATAAGAAGCCAAATACACAGGCGGCCAATAACCACAATATGTCTGAGTTCAATGTGGTGTTCAGTACATAATACAAAATGGCCATGCTAACGACAGTGGTAATGGCTTCGACACTGGCAATGCCGTTAATGCCATCCATAAAGTTGTATAGATTGAGCAACCATACCAAAAATAATACTGCAATAATATTGGCGATAAAACCAAGTTGCAGACCATTAAAAGCTGTAACTTCGCTAAAGCCACCCAAGCTGATGACCACACCAATGGCTACTAAGAAATGTACGGCTAAACGCAGCATGGAGTTAATATGCCCATGGTCATCTAAAAAACCAAGTAAAGCGATGACAAAACCCGCTGCCATAAGAGTTAAGCCAATATGTAGTGTCAATTGTTGGCTATAGATTAACACCGACAGTGCCAATAAGTAGCTACACACAACCGCAACACCACCACCGCGTGGCGTAGGTACACTGTGGGAACTACGTTCATTGGGGTTGTCTATAATATTTTTCTTTAGGGCGTAATGCCGCATGTAGCCTGTGAACAGTAATGTCAGTATAAAAAATACGATGCTCAGTGCAAAAATTGACATGCGTAAATTACTCTTTCATTTTTAAATAATTTTGACCCGCTTGCAGCATCGCTTGCTCGGTACTCAATGGCGCTGTCCAACCCAACAACTTCTGAGCTTTAGTCGTATCGACCTCTAGTGACTCAAACAACTGCTCATAGAGTTTGGATTTGCCAATACATGCTGCGCCTAGTTTCATAAGCGGTTGCGGAATATAAATAAAACGTGCGGGTTTTCCCATGCCCTGCTTTAAATATTGCACTAGCTCACGTGTAGAAATACGAGCTTGATCTGCGACTAGAAATGTTTGATTGGCTGCATTTGGATGTCCAATACAGGTTTGAATAAAGTCTACCAAATTTTCAAGCGCAACAAAGCTGCGTTTATTGTTTGTGCCTGCAAAAGGTAAAGGTAAATTGCTCGCAACTAGTTTGAGTAGTCGAGCAAAGTTACCTGGTGCATGAGCGGCATAAACTAAAGGTGGGCGAATAATGACGAGCTCTGTGTCTGATTCTGCAAACAGCTTTTTGAGCTCTTGTTCGGCTTCTAGTTTGGAAACTGCATAATCTGCATGAGGTTGTGGTATAGCATCTTCTGTAAATAGCTGCTGTAATGTTACTGAACCATTCACACCTATAGAGCTCATAAATATAAAGCGTTTTACTTTTTTATCTAAAGCCTGACGTGCTAATTGTAAAGTACCTTCCACATTCACTTTGCGAAATTCGCTCAACGGGTCTGTTGTTTGTTCATTTAAAATATGGGCACGGCCAGCTAAATGAATAATGACGTCTATATTGTTGGGTAAGTCTGCTGCAAAAATACTAGCAGCAACAAGTTGTTGGATATTTTCAGAAAGTACGTGATTCTGAGTGCGGACTAAAGCAATCGTGTCATACACACTACTCACCCGTTCAGTCAGAGCTGTACCAACAAATCCTGTTGCACCTGTAATTAAAACTCTCATTATTTTAAAGACCGCATTGATAATACCTGAGTATAGACATCTAATGTTTTATGCAACATTGTATTAAAATTAAATTGAGTTTCATACAAATGACGACTGTTATTACCTAATTGTAGACGCAAATTTTTATTCACAATTAGTTCTTGAAGTGACTGAACTAAAATATCAATATCCCCTTTTGGGATAAGATATCCATTTTTAGAACTAACACTTTCCTTTACCCCTCCCACATCAGAAGCAATAATAGGTAAAGATGTACTCATTGCCTCCAATATAGTCAAAGGAAAGCCTTCATAATTTGAAATTAATACAAAAATGTCAGCCAGATTCAAAACCTCTTTAACTTTAAAACTTTGACCATGAAAAATGATTTTTGAATCAAGATTTTCATAGGTAGCCAATTCTTGACATTTTTTAAGATTTGGTCCATCGCCTAAAAAATCTATTTGCCAAGTTAAATGAGCAGGTAGTTTTGAAAGTGCTTGTATCAAAAAATATTGATCTTTAGGATCTTCAAAACGTGCAACCATAATCAATCTTACTATAGAGCTAGATTTTTCGATTGCAGAAGTTTTTATATCTGGTACACCATTATGAATAGTCTGAACCAACTCTGGTGTTCCAACGTTATGTTTAAAACCATGTTGTCGGTCATATTCTGAAACTGTAATAATATGATCTGAAAACTTAGTCATGAAACGTTCTAAAGTCGCATATATTTTTTGTTTTCTAGGGCTTACTCCATCAGTAAAAGCCCACCCATGTGCCGTAAACACTACAGGTAAATTTAAGGATTTAGCTGCTAAACGACCCAATAAGCCAGCCTTACTCGAATGGCAATGTACTATATCTGGCTTCAGCTGTTTTAAATGTTTTTTTATTTCCCAAAAACCTAGTAAATCATCTTTTATAGAGATTTCTCTTTTTAAGTACTCTAATGAACTGAAATTTATATTATTTTTTTTTATCTCTTCAGTAAAAGCTCCTTCTCCACCTACCAAGATATGAACTTGATGCCCTTGACTGATCATACCTTTCGCTAGATCAAGTAGGTGTACGCTCGCACCACCAAGCACGTCTGAACGAGTTATAATATAAACTATGTTTAACATAAAGTTTTCATTCATTTCTATAAATTTTTAACCAGTTTTTAACTGATTTTTCTAGAGAAAATAATTCTTCCACACGTTGTCGTGCTTTTAAGTTATTTTCTTGTATCTCTAAAGGTGTTTTACTCACTGCTTTTTCCATTGCTTTAGCTAGCGCCTCACTATTTTGGGGTGGAACTAAAAGCCCTGTATCACCCATGACTTCAGCCACGCCACCACTATTTGTCGCAATAACAAAAGCGCCACATGCCATTGCTTCTGCAATTACCAGACCAAAGCCTTCGTAAGATGAAGATAATACAAAAAAATTAGCGATTGACATTAGAGCAGGAATATCTTCTCTTCTACCCAGGAGATTAACATTAGTGTTTAAATTATATTTTTCTATTAAAGCTTTTAGTTCCAATCTAGCTTGCTCATCACCATCACCTGCTATATAAAGTTTTAAATTATCAACTTTTTCTTGATGCTGAAGATAAATAGAAAATGCTTTTAATAAATTGGGATGGTCTTTTGCTGCATGAAAACGACCAACTGCAAGAAAAATAGTGGTAGAAGCATCAACACCTAAGTTTGATCTAACCTCATTGAACTCATATTTACATTTATTGAAATAATTTAAATCTATACCGTTATAAGTGGTTAAAATTCCACCTTTAGGTACGGCACCTAAATTCTCAAAATTTTGACTCGCTGCCAGACTAACGTTTGTTGTTATATCCGCTAAATTATGTGTTAAGCGATAAGCGCACATTCTCAAACGTCCACCCTCATTATTGCTGTGTGCAGTACATATAAGGCGTGGAGTTTTCACAAAAAAACGACAAAGGCGTGCAAAAAGATTGGCATGTACCATATGGGCATGTACAACATCAGGTTGAAAATCTTGAATTAGTTTTTTATATTTTTTTGATGCTGAATATAATCCATAAAGATTATTCAAATCTAAAGGTATTATATCCACATTAACATTTTTAGGACGTACTAAGACTTCTCCTGTAAGGTAAGCAATTTTAACTTGGTGACCTAACATAAACATTTGATCGGCCAAGTTGGAAACAACTTTTTCAGCACCCCCTCCTCCTAGACCAGTAATTAAATATAAGATTTTCATTTTTTTGATTTCAAACTAATTAAAAAATATATTATAGTATAAAAAATAATTAAAGCCCATAGCCCAGATATACTTGCTCTATTTAACATAAAAATTTGAGTTAAAAAACAGATAAATAAACCCTGGAAAAAACCATTATGGTTAAATCGATCTGATATTTTATATAAAACAACCCCCCAATAGTAATTAAATAACAAAAACAATGGAAGAAACCCAAATGAAAAGGCATAAAAATCACCTAATAAAGACCACCCTAGACCAAACCCTTGAGAAAATGTAGAAGGCGACAATCTATAAAGCAAATTATTTGAAAAAGTTAAATTATAATTATATATGTCATAAAAAAAACTATAAAATATCTGAATACCGGGTATTAAAACTTTTAGATAAGCTAAAATAGGATAACTATCGTTTAATACCCCCATATTAAATACCATCATAGTTGTACCCTGATTATAAAAAATATCTTCTAAAATAATTAAGAAAAAATCATTATCACTAGTTGCTTGACGAGCCCCAGACAAGGAAGCCAAGTCGTTGGCAAAAAACATTAATAAAAAAATACTTAAAACAAATAATATATGCTTTAAATGAATTTTTTTATTTTGCAGATATAGCCATGTCACAAAAAAAAGCCCAGCAATAAAACCAGAACGTGAACCCTGTAAAACAGAAGACAACATTATTAATAAATAAATAAAAACATTTAACCTAAAAAATATTAAACAAAATTTATATTTTTCCTTATAAACATATTGTATAGCCATCATGGAAACAAATAATGCAAATACTATTAAACCTAAGGAGGAAGAGTAAACACCATCTTGACTTTCGAAAATAGACATATATCCTTCACTAATAGCCTTAGAGATTAATAAATATGAACTATATAAAGAATACCCACCTAAAAATGGACTTATTACACTCAAAATAAATAAAGTATTAGTATTTGGATCTAAAATAATATTATTATCACTAGTTTTCTTGACATTATTCAAAAAACCATAAGTAAAAAATACTAAAGCTAAATTAATTAAAAAAATTGATTTAATTTTCTCTTCGTCAGATAAACAATAATAAAAACCAAATTCTAAACAAAAAGTATCCGACTGCAAAAACAGATTAGAAAAAAACCTCCCACAAATAAACAACCCAAAACCAAGCAAATAGATTAACACTAGTTTAAAAATATGGTTTTCCGGTGAGTTTTTAACACAATAATAACCACTAAATAAAATATTTATAATAGTAGAAACTGAAAGTATTATATCCATAGAAAATAAATGAAAAAAAAGCAATGCAACAAAAATATTCGTTAGCATAAAAACTAGGAGAACATACTTATTTAAATTCATGAATATACCATTAAAACAAAATATTAAATCTTGATAAAATTAACATAAAAAATCTAACAAACATGCTTAAGAAACCTTTAGGTTTATTTAAAAATTTATCATCAGTTTTAGATAGATAGTAAAACCTCCAAAAATTTAAAAGAGCCCTAAAATTATGATAAAAACTTAAATTGTAATTTATAAATTCATAATAATATAATAAGGTAGAGTTTGGTGAATTTTTTCTAATATTAATAGAATTATGTGACAACCCCTCTTCTTGATATTCACAACAATATATAATATCATTAAAAAAAAGCATATTATATTTGGTAGATATTCTATTCCAGATCAAGGCTTCTGGACAAAATTTCTCTCGCTTATATACAGGAAATTTGTAATCTAAGAGAATTTTCTTTTTAAATACTTCTGCTTTATCACCTATAATATTATACTTATATCTAAAGTCCAAATAACTACAAACTATATCTTTCGTCAAATTATTACCTACAACTTTTCCATTAAAATCAGATTTCAATCCACATATACCAGCTAATCTAGTATAATCTGGTCTATTTATAATCTCTTTTATTTTATTAGAAATAATATAAATACTATTTTCAGGTAAAATATCGTCGCTATCTACAAAAAAAATATAATCATATCTTGCTGCTTCAATTCCGATATTCAATGCAGTATGCTTCCCACCATTATTTTTTTTAATGTAACTGATCTCTATTAATTTTTCAGCTTTAACTGTCATTATAAATTTTTCAGTATCATCTACACTTCCATCATCGACAACAATCCACTCAAAGTTTAAACTTTTTTGGCTCTTTAAACTTTCATATAACCTTGGCAATAAATGAGCTCTATTGTAGGTAGCTGTTACAATGCTAATCATATTATACTCTTTTAAACTTTCTAAACTTCAAATTGAATACAATTTGTAATATATATGCTTTTCCATATCCAAAACAAAAAATCAAAGATAATAGCTCAGATATTGTTACCGCGTATGCTGCACCATTAACCCCACATTTAGGAATAAGATTAATACATAAAATAAAATTGAAAAACAACGCCATTATTGTTTTTACCGCTAAAAAACGATAGCCTGAATATTTAATTATTAAACGAGACAAAAAGAAGTTTAAAACCCAAAATAATTGACCAAACAAAAGTATCTTAAACAACTGCACAGAAGGAAAATATTGTTCCCCATATAAAAATAACACAATATATTCAGCTGAAAAAATTAAAAAAAACACAAAAAAAACTGCAATAAAAAAAATAAAGTAAAATATTTTTCGGCTAAAAGCAATATATTCATCCACTGATGATGTTGCTATTGAATATATACTTGTCATATAAGATAAAATAAGCGTAGTACACACAATACACCAAGCACCTGCCAATATGAATGCCACATTATAAAACCCAACGTTTTTTACATCTAGTAGTATTGCTATTATATAGTTCGCTATCTGTGAATTAAAAACTGATGCTAATACAGAAAGCGTAAGAGGAATCCCTACTCCAAAAAAATACTTATAATATTTTTTCCTAAACTTAACCCCACCCACTTCTATTTTTTTAATATTTTTATTATAAAAATTTAATTTAATTAAAAAAGGGATCAATGTCATTGTTACTATTGGAATAGCCAAATAGTAATAACTAAACTCAAAAATTACAATTAGATAACGCAATATAAGAGTTACTATTAACCCAACAATATTTGCCAATACATTAAACTTAGCACGTAGCGTACCCTCAAAATACGCATTAGAAAGATCAATACTATTAAAATAGTAAGCTATTGCTGTTGCAACTATAAATATAAAACCCAATAAGCTTGCATTAAACCATGAAAAAATCAAAACCAAACTACTAATAAAGATATATATATAAGTTATTAAAATTAGAGAATTAGTGAAAAAAAAATGAATAAATGGTTTGTTTTGACTAACATATTTAAAATAAATTTGATCTAAACCTAATTGAGAAATAGGCTTAACTACTAAAAAAATTGAGCCAGCTAAAGCAATTTCACCATAAATAGTTGGACCTGTATATTTTGCAACAGCTGAAATCACAAAAATTAGCCCAAATAAGGATATAGCTTTTTCTATAAGCATCCACATTGAGTTTCTGATTCTTGGGTCATCTACAACCTTTTTAATTGAAACATACATTTTATTTATAATCGAATATCCACATCTAACTGATTTAGAATATATTTTAAATCGTATAAAACATATTTTTCTTTTGCCACTGCTTTAAACTCATCTATAGACATCAGTTTAAACTGATCATGCGCAACTGCTAAAATAATGGCATCATATTTAGCGTTCGCCAAACTAGAAACAGGGTCTATACCATATTCCTTTGCTGCGTCTAACGGATCTACCCACGGGTCATAAATATCTAAATCTAAATCATATTCTTTTAAAGCTTTGACCATATCTACAATTTTAGTATTGCGAATATCTGGACAGTTTTCTTTAAAACTCAAGCCCATCACTAAAATTTTTGAACCAACCACTTGTATACGCTGCTTCACCATCTCTTTAATCAATTGTGTTGCAACATATTCACCCATACGGTCATTTAAACGACGTGCCGCTAAAATAATTTCTGGATGCAAGCCTAAAGACTGTGCTTTATGCGTTAAATAATACGGGTCTACCCCAATACAGTGCCCACCGACTAAACCTGGACGGAAAGGTAAAAAATTCCACTTGGTTCCCGCAGCCTGTAAAACCGCTTCAGTATCAATACCCAACTTATTAAAGATCACGGCCAATTCATTAATTAAAGCAATATTCACATCACGCTGGGTATTTTCAATGACCTTAGCGGCTTCAGCCACTTTTATACTCGGTGCTTTATGCGTACCTGCAGTCACAATCAGTTGATAAACTGCATCCACAAAGTCTGCAACTTCCGGGGTAGAACCCGATGTTATTTTTAAAATATTGGTCACACGGTGCAGCTTATCGCCTGGGTTAATCCGTTCTGGGCTATAGCCTGCAAAAAAATCCTGATTGAATTTTAATCCAGACACTTGTTCCAAAACTGGAATACAGGCTTCTTCGGTAGCACCTGGATATACCGTAGACTCATACACCACCACATCGCCTTTTTTAAGTACCTTCCCAATACTGGTAGAGGCTTTAATGAGCGGGGTCAAATCAGGTTGTTTAAATTCATCAATTGGGGTTGGAACAGTCACAATAAAAAAATTGCAACTGCATAAGTCATCTAAATTGGCTGAGTAGCTTAAATGTGTCGCTTGTTTAAGTTCTTCTGACGACACTTCTAAGGTATGATCATGCCCACTTTGTAATTCTTGTATGCGTTTTTGCTGAATATCAAAACCCACCACAGGCAACTGCTTACCGAATTCAACCGCTAGAGGTAACCCGACATAGCCTAAACCAATAATGGCAATTTTTAGGTCTGAAAGCTGTAGCATTTGAGCGCCTTTAAATTTATATCTGTGTTTTATGAAGAACAAATCTTTCGGCAGGAATACTAGCAGAAATTCACAAAATTACTATTGTGTTTTGTGCTTAAACCACATGAAAAATAGCATAATGTAATTTAATTTTTTCTAGGCATGCACTTTACCAAATAGGTATCATACTTTTTATGTATTGTCTTTCTCAGGAAATTTAACTAGATATGAAAATTTATCATAAATAGCTATGTACCTATTTTATAAGTTCAGTAAAATAGTATTAATTTATTTTAAATTTTTAAATATTAATAACAGGATTTCGCGTGCGACACATTCAACTGACTGTTTTATTGGCATGTGGTATTGCCACCACTGGTTGTGCAGTCACCTCTGGCTTACAAACTTATGACTTACAGCAGCAAGGTGTATTCACTACCGACTTAGGTACAAAAGTTAATGTTATTCCTTTGACTCAAGACAGCATATATGCCTCACAACCTGCGGTGCATAATATTCAACAAGAATATGCTCATCTGTTCAATACAACACAACGCCAGTACCGCTTAAGTTCAGGCGATATTTTATCTATTTATTTATGGGCGTATCCTGAAATCTCTGGTAGTAATTCTGACACGAACAACGGCTATCAAATTGACTCTCAGGGCTATATTCAACTCCCCGTGATTGGACGCTACCAAGTTGCTGGAAAATCTTTAAACCAAGTGAACCAAGAGTTGCGTAGGCTATTCGCACGTTATTTAAAAAACCCAGATGTGATTGTGCGGGTTTTGTCTTACCAAGGGCAGCGTTACTCTGTGCAAGGGAATATTGAAAAGGCTGGGGTGTATCATCTCTCAGATCAACCCATCAGTATATACGCTGCACTAGGTGCGGCAGGAGGAATTAATGCACAACAAGGTGACAATTCCTCTATCACATTAACTCGCCAAGGACGTAGCTATACACTCAATAGTATTGAGTTAGAGCGTGCAGGGTATTCGTTACATAATCTTCTGATTCAGGCAAACGATACCATTTATGTCAATGCTAGAGAAAGCCAAAAAGTTTATGTTATGGGTGAAGCTGGAAAAAACCACGCTTTACCCATACGTTCAGAAGGTATGAGTTTAGGTGATGTTTTGGGTGAAAGTCTTGGTATTAACCCCTTCACTGCAAGCCGTAGCAAAATTTATGTTGTGCGTTATCAACCAAATGATCAACTTTCTGAAATTTATAATCTTAACTTGACCAGTATTGCTGACTTCGGCTTAGCGAATCAATTTAAAATGCGCAGCAATGATATCATCTATGTTGATGCGACAGGTTTAGTTCGCTGGCAACGTATTATTAATCAGATTGTACCGTTTTCGAATGTCCTTTATAACTTTGAACGTATAGGACAGTAGTGATCTCTTATGTTCTTGGTCTTCTAATTTGTATGATGTTATTTACGAATCTTAGTAATGAAAATTCTTCTATTTAGATTCATTAACAACAACATTCTATAAAGTTGACCAAGTGAGATCTCTAAGCCAATAAACTAGAGTTTCGACGCAACAGTTGTTGTCTTTGACTATACTTTCTACTTATTTTAAATGAATGATTATGAACCCAAATACCTCTTTAGACACTGAAGACACGATTGATTTAAAGGAATTATTTTTTTCACTTATAGAGCAGTGGAAAACTATTATTCTTTGCATTCTTATTGCTTTAGTCAGCGCTTTTTTATATTTAACGAGCACCACACCTATTTATCAAACTGACGCATTAATAGAGGTTAAATCAAACAAATCAAGCCCTCTAGCTGGATTAAGCTCGGAAATGGCTGCAATGGCAAGTTTTGCAGGCTTAGGTGGAGTTGGCGGTTCTTCTATACAAAGTGAAACTGAGTTATTAAAGTCTCGTGCTATTTTTGGAAAAGCCATTCAAGATTTACATTTAGATATACATTTCTCTCCTAAAATAAATACGCTTCAAAAAATTCTATCTAATGATCATTTTATTAAATCATATACAACTCAAGGTTTATCTATTTCTTTAAAAAATAAAAATCAAAATTTAAGTATATCTGAGTTTAAAATACCTAAATTTTATGAAAATAAAGAGTTGCTACTTGTTTTCAAAAACAATACTTATACAATTTTTGATAATAAAACAGAGCAGATTTTAAAGAAAGGAATAGTAGGTCAACCGCTAGTAGATGGTACTTGGAGTATTCATATTTCTGGCAACTTAACATCTGAACAAGAATTCATAATTCAAAAGAGTTCTTTACCGAATGCTATGTCTAATATTTTGAAAAAATTTAATGTCAGTGAAAAGGGTAAAGGAAGCAGTATACTCGAGCTCACCTATCAAGGTGAGAATCCAGAAAACATCCCGACTATTCTTAATTCAGTTTTAAATATTTACAAGCAACAAGATATCACTCGAAGTGTTATCGACAAAGATCAGCAAGTTGCTTTTTTAGAAAAGCAACTACCAGAGTTAAAGGCAGACTTAAATAACTCAGAACGTCAGTTCAATCAGTTTAGAGAAAAATATGGCACTGTGGATGTTAAAGGGGAGTCAGAACTTTATCTTAAACAAAGTATGGAACTAGAAATCCAAAAGGTTCAACTCCAGCAAAAACAAGCAGAGCTAGGTGCTCAATATACAGCTGAACATCCAGCAATGCAGGCTATTAGTGCTCAACTGAATGCTCTTAATACTAAAATTAATGAAGTAAACAATAAAGTAAAACAGTTGCCAGAAATTCAACGTTTATATTTACAGTATTATCGTGATGTTGAAATCAAAAATCAGCTATATACAGGCTTATTAACTACTTATCAAAGCTTGAATGTAGCTAAAGCAGGCGAATTAGGCAAAGTCAATATTATTGATTATGCAATCGAACCCACATCTCCTATTAAACCTAAAAGATTAATTGTTGTAGTTCTTTCTATTTTTATGGGCGGCTTTATTGGTATTTTAATTGCTTTATTACGAAATATGTTCAATTCTGGTCTTCGTAATATCGTACCAATCGCAAATCAACATCATTTAAAAAATCTAGGAAGAGTGATCTATAGTAATCAACTTGATAGTACTTCTAAATCTTTTACACCCTTATTAGCAGCTTCCCAACCAACAGCAATAGCTGTGGAACAAATGCGTCAAATTGCGACTACCCTCCAGCATCATGCGCAAAATGCAGCAAAACCGATTGTACAAATGCTAGGTGCACATAAAAACGCAGGGAATTCAACATTAATCGCTAACATTGCTATCGTTTTAGCACAAATGAATTTAAAGGTATTATTGGTTGATTGTGATTTAAAAGATGGGAAATTAAAGCAATTGTTTAATATTTCAACAAGCCTAGGTTTAAGTGAGTATTTAAACAATTCTGAAACTATTTTAAATTCGATTGTGAACCCTACATCACAAACCAATCTTGACTTGATTCATAGTGGTAACTTTTCTGGAATTTCTGCTACTTTACTCTGTAGTTCTAAAATGACTGTATTGTTAAATACTGTAACCTCTAATTATGACCTTATCTTAATTGATAATGCAGCAGTTCTAGAATCATCTGATGGTTCTATCTTGGCTAAATATGTTGATACTAATATTTTAGTCACACGATTTAATTCCACCACAACAGAACAAATTGAAACTGCTTTAGAGACTTTTAATAATTCAGGACATAATTTTCAGGGTGTCATTTTTAATATGACAAAAAATTAACTGAGTTAGAAATTTTATTTTTATGCTCTTATTTAATTCAAGAGTCCTACACGTTTACTAAAGTTTTAGGAGTTTTAAAATTAGTTTTTCAATTCCCTTAGCTAAATCTTAAGGTATAGGCTCTTCAAATCAATTGTTTTACCAAAGGCTCTGAAAATATAAATATGTCACAATCTAGAAACCTGCTTTTAATATTAAGCTTAAGCTCATCCTTAAGCTTTGCCCAAGGCATTGTCTTAAATGACCAAAACTTACGTACCGATTTAAACTGGCTAAATCAGCAAGGTGTCATTCAAATTAGTACGTCAACTTGGCCTATGAGTGGTGATGAAATTCAACGTGCACTTTCTCAAGCCAAAGTCAGCAACAACAATCAACAGAAAGTCATCGATGCAGTGGTGGCACATTTAAATGCCAATAACCAACTGCTCAAAGCCTCGCTTTTTGCAGAAACAGATCAAAAGAATATTCCACAAGCCTTTGGCGACCAACAAAAAGTACAATATCAAGCAGGTTTGGAACTCAATGCAGGCAATCAAAATTGGGATGCTAAAATTCGGGTCAATGCAGAAAAAGACCCACAAATTGATAACGATCAAGATGTCAATGTTGAAGGTTCCTATATTGCAGGCAAGCTTTGGAATCAATGGCTCATTGCAGGGCAAATTCCAACCTACTGGGGGCCTGCACATGACGGCAGCTTAATTCGTGGTGATGCTAGCCGCCCAGTTTACGGCGTAACCATGCAGCGTGCTGAACAACAAGCTTTCAGCAACAAATGGCTGTCTTGGATTGGTCCATGGCAATATCAAGCCTTTGCAGGTCAATTGCATGATTATGATGATGTACCCGATGCCAAATTGATTGGTTTACGTGTCACTGCACAACCGCTACCTTATTTCGAACTTGGGGCATCACGTATGATGCAGTGGGGTGGGGGTGATCGTTCAGAAAGTCTATCCACACTTTGGAATGCAATCAAAGGCAACGATAACTTTAATAACAGTGATGATGATAAATCTAACCAAGTTGCAGGTTTTGATGCACGCTTAAACCTACAGCCATTGCTACAAGTGCCAATGGGTATCTATGCACAATACGCAGGTGAAGATGAAGCTGGTGGCTTACCTTCAAAAAAAATGTATTTGGCTGGGGTAGACTATTCATCGAGCTATCAAAATATGCCGTTCCAACTCTATACCGAATGGGCAGATACCCGTACTAACGGTAAAGCACAAGGTATTACCTATAACCACCATGTCTACACTGATGGTTTCTATCAACATGGCTATCCTTTAGCGCATGCCATGGGCGGTGATGGACAAATGATTTCAGTCGGTGGTGATATTCGTTTTGATCGTATGAACCGCATGAATGCACGTATGCTGTTTGCCAAATTTGATCAGGCGGCTAATCGACCAGTGAGAGGCGAAACCAATAAAGCTTTCCCAGAAAAAGATCAGTTAAAAGCTTTGGATTTGACTTGGACACACTATTTACGCCCAGATATTCCACTTAAACTGAATGGCTGGATTAGCGATTCAGATGCCCATGGCAATGATGGTGGTGCATCGATTGGCATTGAATTTCCTTTAGAAAAAGGGCTGTTTTCATATTAAGTCTACCCGCTAGACCGAAATACTTCGTGGATGAGATCGACACCGATTTCATCCATTTTTCTAAGATTAAAAATTCAGCGCAACTCAATTATTTAACGCAAAATTTCAGGCAACGCCTTATAACTACCGCTTTTGCTTAATTCAATTTTCATTTTTTGCAGCATTTGATACGGTTGCTGCTGCACAAACATATTCACAAAACTTAAAGGAATGGCACCTTCAGGGTTGGCATAGCCATAGGTACTGACTTTGACTTTGTGATTACCCAGTTTCTGAAAGGTCCAGTCGCCTTCGTAATCCTGAATACGCACATAATCTGGGTTCAAGGGATAGCCCCCCTCAATGGCTTTATTTTGAATACTAACCATACCTTGCGCATCTTTACTCATTTTACCTTTGACCACTAAATCACGATCTTTTAGCGGAAAAGGAAAATCCAGCACCATATACAGCAAGAACTCACCTTTTTGGTCATCGCGTGACAAGACTTTCACGCTGCCTACATAAGGCACCCATTTCACAGCATGATCAACATCTAAAATTAGAGCAGCTGCTTTTTCTAAAGGCACATTAAAGGTGGTTTCTGCCTTGTATAAAAATACAGGACTAGACTGCTGTTGATAGGTCCAGACTTTAATATTGTTTTTATGAATACTGAGTTTGGCATGTTCAAGGCTTTGCGCATGCGTGATACAGCTACAGGCGATCATGCCAAGAATTGGCAGAATTTTTTTCATTATCTTGTGCATCTTATTTTAGTTTTATGTGGGGTCTGATGCGTCATCATCCATGACATCAGACCCTAGTTTTAGCGGTAGATTGAAAATTGTTCAAGTCATTTTTATCTATTTCGGATTCCTGCGCAGTTTTTAAACCTGAATATCGTTAAATCCAAGTACATCTTTCATATCGTATTTACGCGCTTCGCGTCCCACCACCCACGCTGCAGCACGCACGGCACCTGCAGCAAAGTTCATGCGGTTGGTGGCTTTGTGGGTAATTTCCACACGCTCGCCATCGGCAATAAACATCGCGGTATGTTCACCCACAATGTCGCCACCACGAATGGTCTGGAAACCTATACTTTTACGCTCACGTGGCCCTGTGTGTCCTTCGCGGCAGTAAACAGCGTCTTGTTTTAAATCACGACCTAAGGTTGCTGCAATGGCCTCGCCCATCATCAATGCCGTGCCTGATGGTGCATCGACTTTATGACGATGATGCGCTTCAATCACTTCAATATCTACACTATCACCAAAGACTTTGGCTGCCAATTCCAGCAGTTTAATAGATACGTTTACCCCAACTGAATAGTTGGCGGCATACACCACTGGCGTCTGTTGAGCCGATTCTTCTAAGACAGCTTTTTGTTCATCGTTCATGCCTGTGGTGCCAATCACAATCGCCACGCCTGCTTCACGACAAAGCTTTAAGTGCTGTGCTGTGGCGGCTGGTGCGGTAAAGTCGATTACGACATCACAGTCACCCAATACTTGCTCTAGGCTACCCACTACTTTTACACCCAATGTGCCAACGCCTGCCAACTCCCCTGCATCTGCACCCAACAGGCTGCTTTCTGGGCGTTCAACTGCTGCAGCCAATTGATAGCCTGCTTCCTGAACGGCCTGAATTAAGATGCGTCCCATACGACCGCCTGCGCCTAATACACCAATGCGTGGAGTTGCTGACATAGCATATTCCTAAAATAGATTCTAAATTGTGCTTACTATATCAAAACTCGCTGCTCAGACTAAGTTTGCTGCGCAAGTTTCTGGGTTTATTTTTATCGGAAAATTACTGTCTTTGGGGGAGTAAGTCAGACTTTAGATCATACTGGCTAATTTTTAGGAGATTTCCATTAAAAATTTAGCAGCAAAAAGCTGTTTTTTATGTGAATTTCACAAATTTGCAAACTTGTATGCGCAGACTAGCCTGCACGCATGAGAACAATTGCAAAAATGAAAGGGGATTAACATGCATTCAAAGAAAATGGTCGCAGCATTACTGCTCAGCATGACCGCAGGACACGTTTTGGCAGAACCAGCAATTCAAGCAGGCGATACACTAGAAAGCCTATCTAAAGTCCGTATTAGCGTAACGCTACAAGAACCGTTAGCAGTTGATGTAGATGCACCTGAGCTTGAAACAGAAGCAACTGAAAATACAGTTCAACCACAAACTGCCGTTGAAACTACAAGCTCAGAAAATGCAGATGTTTTAGAAATTGATGTGCCTGAAGTCGAATAAGATTATAGGTTACATAACAAAAAAGCACCAAGCGTACCAAACAAAATACCAGCTCATTAATTGGCTGGTATTTTGTTTGAATTCTAATAAATATTAGATACGCGGAAAGTCATCCGCAACTGTTCGAGGCAGGACTACATCAAAAAGTTAATGTTTCTGCGATTAAGCCGTTTATTGACGACATTGGACGAGTTTTTGCGGATGACAGATGGTTTTGGCTACTTTTCCCGAAAGAAAAGTAGCATTTGAGCTCCAAAAATTGGATTAAAAAAGAGAAGACTCCCCCATGTCTATTATTTGAATAATGAAAAATATCATCAACTAAATTTCAAATAATATGCCACATAACTGCACACGGCAAAAAACTAAATTAATCAAACAAACGATCAAAGAAAGACTTTTTCTTTGGTGATGACTGGCTGCCCTCACCTTCCATCGTCGCCTGTAACTCTTTTAACAATTCACGCTGACGTGCAGTCAAGTTCACTGGTGTTTCCACCACGATACGGCATAACAAATCGCCCTGCATGCTGGTGCGTACAGGTTTTACCCCTTTACCACGCAAACGGAACAATTTACCTGTTTGTGTTCCCTCAGGTACTTTCAGACTGACACGACCATCAAGCGTTGGAATTTCAATTTCCTTACCTAGGGCTGCATCAGCAATGCTAACAGGCACATCCATATACAGGTCGGCACCATCACGCTGGAAGATTTCATGCTCACGCACCACCACTTCTACGTATAAGTCGCCCGATTGACCATCACGGATGGCTTCACCTTTACCAGTTAAACGTACACGGTCGCCATTGTCCACGCCTGCAGGAATAGTGACTTCCAAGGTTTGCTGACGGTCAGCAACACCCGAACCATGACATTGGTTACATGGGTTTTTGATGATTTTGCCTTGACCACGACAGGTACTACAGGTTTGCTGTACCGAGAAGAAACCTTGTTGCATGCGTACTTGACCCGCACCATGACAGGTTGGACAGGTTTCAACATCATTTGGATTTTCAGAGCCTTTACCATCACAAGCGTCACAAGGCGCAGGTGCTGTAAAGGTGATGGTTTTCTTGACGCCTTTGACTGCTTCTTCAAGCGTCAATTCCATCACATAGCGTAAGTCTGAACCACGGCGTTGACGTTGCTGGCCACGCCCCCCCCCACCAAAGGCTCCACCGAAAATATCCCCAAACTGGCTAAAAATATCTTCCGCACTGAAACCACCGAAGCCGCCAGCACCACCGCCCATACCACCTTCAAAGGCTTGATGGCCCATACGGTCGTACATGCTGCGTTTTTCGCTGTCTGACAGAACTTCATACGCTTCTGAAGCTTCTTTAAACTTCTCTTCAGCTTCAGGATTGTCCGGGTTACGGTCTGGATGATATTTCATCGCCAACTTACGGTAGGCTTTTTTAATTTCATCATCACTAGCGGTTTTAGAGACGCCCAAAACCTCATAATAATCACGTTTAGCCATGTCTGGCGATGCTCCTCACGGAATTCTATTTAAAACTTAACTGAAGTCTGAAATTGGGGTCAAACTGAGTTTTACAAGGGAAAGCTGTTAAAAATTTTAGCTGAAGTGCTTTAGATGAAGTTCAAGCCATTAGAACACAGCTTTATTTTTCAAAAATTTGGATAGCCCTTTAATCCAAGCATTGATTAAAAATAAGAAGGCAATCACGGCAAAGACCACACCTGCCACGGTGCAAGCTTTGACCCATAAAAAAGCATCCCAAGGAAAGAAAGCCAATGGAATAAACCACAATGCAGCAAACATTGCCAATACCGTATAAATCAGCACATTGCGCATGACCCATAAAGCCTGCGCCTGTAACCAGACTTCAGTGCTATCGACCACGATCACTTTACGGGCATACCAATAAGCTAACGCACCACTCACCACAGTAAATAAAGCAAAAAACATAAACACGTAAGAGATCGCAACCGAACGGCGCAACTTTAACAAGTTATCTTGCTTCATAATGTGATTTAACCCCATCTGTGCCATGCTTTATTTTTTAATCTGGCGCATGCTGTGACGTATGCAAAGGCTGAAAAATATAAGGTGCTACTATATTGAAATTTTCCAAGTTTCGCACCCGTTATTATGTCACTTTTACAGATTATGTGGATTTTTTTTCACTTTAAACCACTGTGCATACAGTGCAGGTAAAAAGAACAGCGTCAACAAGGTTGCCACAATTAATCCCCCCATAATCGCCACGGCCATCGGGCCAAAGAAAATACTGCGAGAAAGTGGAATCATGGCCAAAACGGCCGCTAATGCTGTGAGTACAATTGGACGGCAACGGCGTACCGTGGCATTAATGATTGCATCCCACTGTGACTCTCCTGCAAGAATGTCTTGTTCAATCTGATCAATTAAAATCAGGGAGTTGCGCATGATCATACCTGACAAGGCAATTGTGCCGAGCATCGCCACAAAACCAAAGGGTTTGTTAAACAACAATAAGAACAAGACCACGCCAATGATGCCTAGCGGAGCAGTCAAAAATACAATAAATGCACGTGACATGCTGCGTAGCTGAATCATCAACAAGGTCATCACCACAGCCAAGAAAAACGGCATACCTGCATTAACTGACTTCTGACCCCGTGCTGACTCTTCAACCGTGCCGCCAACTTCAATTAAATAGCCACTTGGCAAAGTGCCTTTATAGCTTTCAAGCTCAGGTTGGATCTGATTCACCACCGTTGCAGGCTGCAAGCCTGTACTAATGTCCGCACGCACAGTAATGGTTGGCAAACGATTTCGATGCCAAATTAAACCTTCCTCAAAACGGTATTCAATTTGCGCAATTTGTGCCAAAGGCACCGATGTTCCACGTGAAGTCGGTACAGCCAAACTGCTTAAGGATGCAACATCTAGGCGCTCACTTTGATCGCCACGTAATCGAATTTCAATCAGCTCACGTTTTTCACGATATTGATTAATTGCCGCACCACTAATGGAACTATTCAGGAAGTTAGCCAAATCCAGACTGGATACCCCCATTTGACGGGCACGGTCTTGATCAATTTGTAATTGAATGACTTTGCTTGGCTCACCCCAATCTAAATGCACATTGGTGGTATTCGGGTTGGCACTGACTGTGGCAGCCACTTGCTGTGCCCACTGTCGTACTTGAGCAAGGTCTTCTCCTGAAACACGGAATTGTAATGGATAACCTACAGGTGGGCCATTTTCAAGCAAAGAAACGCGGGTACGTACTTCAGGCAACAATAAACGGATTTGCTCCGATAAATTACGGCGAATTTCATCTCGGTCATCTAAAGATGAAGCCAGCACCACAAATTGCGCAAAACTGGCTTGCGGCAATTGCTGATCTAGCGGTAAATAAAAACGTGGCGAACCTGTACCTACATAAGCCACATAATTGTCGATGCCTTCTTGTTGTGCCAAAAAGTCTTCCACTTTTTTGACTGCGGCCTCGGTGGCTTTGAGCGATGCACCTTCTTCAAGTTTTAAATCGACCAAAATTTCTGCCCGATTGGAAGGTGGGAAAAATTGTTGAGGTACCAATTTAAACATGGCAATGGATAGTACAAATATGCCAACTGTGATTGCAATGACGGTTTTTCGATAGCGCACACAAGTATTAACCCATCCACGAAACACTTGATAAAAGCGGGTTTGATATGGGTCGTGTAATTCACCTGCGTGCTGTAGCACAGGCTGCGGTTCAGCTTGTTTGCGTACACGCGCCCAAAGACGTTGATACCACGGCGCTCGCTGTGCATGGCGCTGAAAATCTGGCAATAATTTATCGCCCAGATAAGGTACAAACAGCACGGCAGCAAACCATGACACCACTAAAGCAATGGTCACCACTTGGAAAATTGAACGGGTATATTCCCCTGTACTTGAGGCTGCTGTGGCAATGGGTAAAAAACCTGCTGCGGTAATCAATGTCCCTGTCAGCATAGGGAAAGCAGTGGTACGCCACGCATGGCCTGCAGCTTGCAAACGGCTATAGCCCTGCTCCATCTTAATTGCCATCATTTCAATGGCGATAATGGCATCATCCACCAACAATCCGAGGGCTAGAATAAGCGCACCGAGTGAAATTTTGTGCAGCCCGACATCAAACAAATGCATGCCTGCAAAAGTCATCGCCAAGACCAGTGGAATGGAAAATGCCACCACCAAACCTGTACGAAAACCCAGTGAAAAGAAGCTGACCAAGAGCACGATAATCACCGCCTCAGCCAACACTTTCATAAATTCATTGACGCTGTGTTTTACCGCAACAGGCTGATCAGAAACTTTTTGCAGTTGCATGCCCAAAGGCAAGGTCTTTTGCAAACGGGCAAATTCAGTTTCCAGATTTTCACCCAAAGCCAGAATATCACCGCCTTTACGCATCGACACCGCAATGCCAATGCCGTTTTCACCCATAAAGCGCATACGCGGTTGAGCAGGTTCGCTAAACCCACGATAAACTTCGGCAACATCGCCCAGTTGAATGGTGGTGCCATTCACTAACAGCGGCATTTGTTTTAGCTCATCAACACTGTGCAACGCACCGCTGACACGTACCTGAATACGGTCTGAATGGGTTTCAAAAAAACCTGCGCTTGCCATGCTGTTTTGTTGTTGTAAGGCTTGCTGAATCGCGGTAACAGGAATACCGAGTTGCGCGGCTTTGGTGTTAGATAACTCAATCCATATTTTTTGATCTTGTAAACCCACCAAATTAACTTTGGCTACATCTTTGACCCGCTGTAATTGTAGCTGCAAACGGTCGGCATATTCTTTGAGGGTGGCGTAGTCATAGTCTGCGCCTGTCAGCACATAAATATTGCCAAAAGTGTCGCCAAACTCATCATTAAAAAATGGGCCTTGTACCCCTTGTGGCAGTTCATGGCGAATGTCATTGACCTTTTTACGCACCTTGTACCAAACATCTGGAATTTGGCTGGAGCGCATAGAATCTTTGGCAATAAAAGTCACCATGGACTCGCCCGGACGCGAATAGGCCATGATGCGTTCATAATCGCCCGTGCTCATCAATTCTTTTTCAATACGGTCAGTGACTTGTAAGGAAACCTCTTTGGCACTCGCTCCCGGCCAATAGGTTTGAATCACCATCACTTTAAAAGTAAACGGTGGATCTTCACTTTGTGCCAGTTTGGAATAAGAAAAAATCCCGACAATGCCCAACAGCAGTATCAAGTAGACCACTAAACCTTTATTTTTCAGTGCCCATTCGGATAAGTTAAAATTCATATTTTAACGCTCCGTCTGTGTGGCCGCAGAAGCTGCCTGAGCTGTTGGATTGACTGCCTGTACAGCTTGATTGTCACGGTTAATCGGGTGGATTTTTTGTCGATCACGCAGTAAATGCACCCCACCCATCACCACATAATCTTGCGGCTGTAAGCCACTCAGTACAGGCACGCTGTCACGTCCATAAGCGCCCAATGTAACAGGAATTTGGCGCACGGTTGAGTCTGGCTGTAAGACCAAAACAAAAGCTTGTTGCCCTGTTGCCGACACGCTAGATAAAGGCACATATAAACCCTGATTGGCTTGGCGAGTCAGAAATACCCGCGCACTTTGCCCCAATTGAATCTGTGCATTGCCTTCACGTAAAGCCACTTTGACTTTAAAAGTACGCGACTGATCTGCCGCAGGGGAAATTTCTCGAACCGTACCTGCAAAACGGGTATCGGGTTGTGACCATAAACTTACCGTTGCCTCTTGCCCGACTCGAATTTCACCCACCGCTTGTTCAGGCACGCCAATCACGACTTCACGCTCCCCATCAATCGCCAATTGATAAGCGACCTGCCCTGCCGCTAAAACCTGCCCAACTTCAATATTGCGTTCAGTAATCACACCATTTTTTGTGGCACGTAACTGGTTATAGTCGGTTTGATTACTGCTGACTGCATAATTGGACTGTGCCTGTTTCAACTGTGCCATAGCATGTTGATATTGGTTTTTGACTGCATCATATTGCGAGCGACTGACGGCATTCATGGGTAATAATTGCTGAAAACGCTGTAACTCATCACTGGCAATTTTTGCAGCAGATTGCGCACTTTCCAGTTGCGCACGCGCGGCATTGAGCTGTAATGCGGCATCTTGCACATCCAGTTTTGCTAAGACTTGCCCAACTTTGACCTGATCTCCCACATCGACAAAACGCTGTGTAACTTGCCCTGCAACCCGAAATGCCAAAGCCGTTTGCTGACGTGCTTGCACCTCGCCTGCATAGCTTTTTTGCTCAAGATGTAAACTGCTGGGTTGGGTTACCATTACCAAAGGGACTTCCTGTTCAACCTCGTTTTTTTGCTTACTGCATCCAATTAGGGTGATACAGCACAGCAGCATCAGGCTGGCAATGAGATTCTGAGTCGTGTTCATCAGGTTTGCTCTTATTTAAACGTTTTTTTTAGGGCAGAATACGGTAGGGTTTGCTGACACTTCGTCTATGTTTGCGACAGCGCATATTTTTAGCTGATATAAGGCATGAGGCAGGAAACTTAGTCATTCTAAGTAACTGACTCATAACGTAATAGCAGTAAAAAATATGCTTGTTCCAAAGGACTGTGGCTAAAACTTTCTCAGATTGCTTTATGAAACTTGGTAATAGTCTCGCTATTCCCTTCGTTTCATGCCTGATCTGCTCAGTTTTAGCCTACAGCGCAAGCCATTTATGAAGTGCGTGCAACCCCCTATATTAAATTGATTATTTTTTAATTAATATACCACTGGGTACATTAATTAAAACTGAAGCGTCATTTTCCAGTTGTACTGATGCAAATTAGGATGAGCGTGTGCAGATTCATGTCGGACGACCAAAAGATTTAGAAAAACGCCAACGCATTTTAATGTCGGCAAAACACTTGTTTTTAAAGTTGGGCTTTCATGGTTCTAGTATGAATCAGATTGCACGTGAAGCAGGCGTGACCAAATTAACGGTGTATAACCACTTTCAAGACAAAGCCACGTTATTTTCCTGTGCCATTGAAGAAACCTGTGAAAGTCTGCTCAAAGCACAACCTTTGGACTTGACTGCACATAGCAATTTTAAGCAGGCCTTATACCAAGCCTGTAAACTGTCCTTGAACTTAGTCAATATGCCTGAAGCGATTAAATTAGAACATTTGCTGATGGAACTGGCCTCGGAACAAAATCCGTTGGCATTGCAGTTTTACAATGCCTCACATGCCAAACTTCGCGCGATGTGGGAAAGCTTCTTTCGCCAAGCAGTAGAATTGCAGTTTATTCAGGCAGATGAACCTAAAACGCAAACCGAATTGATCGTTTCCTTACTGCATGGTTTACGTCACCATGAAGTTTTGCTCGGTGTACGTGCCGTGCCCGATGCTGCACAATCTCAAAAGATTATTGAAGATGCAATTGGTATTTTTATGCTGCGTTATGGCTGAACAAGCTAATTTCGCAGCCTCACCATGTGAGATCTAACTCTCACCTTACACATATACGAATGATCAACTGACTCACATCTCCGCCCTGTATTTCTCTCCTAAATACTGCCGTTTGGCACTATAACTTCAGATGCACAAAATCCATGCAACTTTTGTAGATAGCCCGCTTGGATTGTAGCTAAATCGGGGTATAGTCTTAACAGAGTAGAAAAACACAGAACATGGAGAACAACGAATGATTCAACAAATTGATGCTCCTCTACGCGATGACGTACGCTTACTTGGCAACTTATTGGGTGAAACCCTCAAGTTACACGCAGGACAAGATTTGTTTAATCAGGTCGAACAAATTCGTGCCTTATCTAAAGGCGCGCGCGATGGACAAGCCGAAGCTGAAAAACAACTCGAACAACTGTTTTTAAGTCTGGAAGATGATGAAATCTTACCGCTCACCCGTGCCTTTACCCACTTTTTGAATTTTGCCAACATTGCCGAGCAATATCATGTGGTGCGGAGCCGTCGCCAAAGCGAATTTGATGAAAATGGCGTTTCTCCAAACCCGTTAGATCACTTATTTATCAAGTTTAAAGACAACCAAATTTCTGCAGAAACACTCTTTCAACAAGTCTGCGAGCTAAAAATTGAGTTGGTTTTAACTGCGCATCCGACTGAAGTCAGCCGTCGTACCCTCATTCAAAAATATGACGATATTAATGACTGCTTGTTTAAAATGGATCAGCAAAAACTGACACCACGTGAACGTCAGGCAGTTTTGGCAGATTTAAAACAGCTGATCAGCTCGGCTTGGCAAACCGATGAAATTCGCCAACATCGCCCAACCCCTGTCGATGAAGCCAAATGGGGCTTTACCACCATCGAACAAACCCTGTGGAATGCGGTGCCTAAATTCATGCGTGAATTAGACAGCATTGTGCAGGAACATTGTGGACAAAGCCTACCGCTGAGCGTTGCACCTGTACGTTTCGCCTCTTGGATGGGCGGTGACCGCGATGGTAACCCGAATGTCACTCATAAAGTTACTCAAGAAGTGCTGTGGCTGTCACGCTGGAAAGCAGCAGAACTGTATTTACGTGATATTGAAAACCTGCGTTGGGAACTCTCCATTCAGCAATGCAGCCCAGAATTGGCAGATGCTTTGGGACATTTCCATGCCGAGCCGTACCGTGAATATTTACGCGACACCCGAGAACGCCTAAAAGCCACCCGCGACTGGTTAGCAGCGAAACTGCAAGGCAAAGAGGCTGATGACAGTTTGGTCATCAAAAGCAAAGACGAACTGTTACAGCCTTTATTGCTGTGTTATCGCTCGCTGACGGCTTGCCAATTATCAGACATTGCGAACGGCAAATTGTTGGATTTAATTCATCGTGTGAATTGTTTCGGCATTGAATTACTAAAACTGGATATTCGCCAAGAGTCAGGACGTCATCGTCAAGCCATTTCTGCCATTACCGAATATTTAGGTTTGGGCAATTTTGAAACTTGGACTGAACAAGCGCGTCAGAACTTCTTGCTTCAAGAGCTACAAAGTAAACGTCCGTTATTGCCAAAATTCATGCAAGAACCTGCACAAAGCCTGATTCAACATCCCGATGTGCAAGAAGTGTTTGCCACCATGCGCACTTTGGCTGCACAGCCGCAGGAAAGTTTGGGCGCTTATATTATTTCCATGGCGGAATATCCAAGTGATGTATTGGCAGTGTTATTGCTGCAAAAAGAAGCGGGCATTCAGCATCCTTTGCGTGTGGTGCCGCTGTTTGAAACCCTGAAAGACTTGGATGGGGCTGCCCAAACCATGAATACCCTATTTAATATGCATTGGTACAAACAGCATATTCAGGGCAAACATGAGGTGATGATTGGCTACTCAGACTCCGCCAAAGATGCAGGTTTCATGTCTGCCAACTGGGCACAGTACCGCGCGCAGGAAGAACTGACTGCGGTAGCGCAGCAACATGCTGTGCAGCTGACTTTATTCCATGGTCGTGGTGGTTCCATCAGCCGTGGCGGTGCGCCAACGCAACAAGCATTGTTCTCACAACCTCCAGGGTCTATTTCAGGTGCAATTCGCGTCACCGAACAAGGTGAAATGATTCGCTTTAAATTTGGGCTTGAAGGGGTTGCCTTACAAAATCTGGAAGTCTATACCGCTGCAACCTTAGAAGCGACGCTGATGCCACCACCTGTGCCGAAAGCAGAATGGCGCGAGCTGATGGATAACATGACCGAACTTTCGGTGCAGGTCTATCGTCAAACCGTGCGTGAAAATCCGCATTTTGTGAAATATTTACGCACTGTCACGCCAGAGCTGGAATTGCAAATGTTGCCACTCGGTTCACGTCCCGCGAAACGTAAAGTGAGCGGTGGAATTGAATCCTTACGTGCCATTCCATGGGTATTTGCATGGACACAAATCCGTTTGATGCTGCCTGCTTGGTTAGGGACAGGCGCAGCAATTAACCAAACGCTCGATCAGGGACAAAAAGCCACTTTGGATGAAATGCTCAGCGATTGGCCGTATTTCCAGACTTTGATTGATATGCTAGAAATGGTGTTGTCTAAAGCCGACAGCAATATTGCCCTGTACTACGAATCTAACCTGACCGATGACGAAGACTTAAAACAACTGGGTGAGCAACTCCGTCAACGTCTGCGTGATGCTGTGACGACCCTACTGACCCTCAAAGGTGAATCGCAATTGCTCAGCAGCAATGATGTGCTAGATCAATCGATGCGGGTGCGTAAACCTTATTTATTGCCACTGCATTTGCTACAGGCAGAATTGATGAAACGTCGTCGTTTGTATTTGGCAGAACAGCATGCCGAACATACCCCTGTCGATCATGCCCTCATGGTGAGTATTGCAGGGATTGCAGCAGGCTTACGCAATACAGGTTAAGACCTAACGAATAGCACAACAAGCAGAGTCATGCTCTGCTTGTGGCTCATTCACTCACTTAAACATGATTTGGGACGGATGACTACATATTAGGCTAAGTAGAAAAAATCATAAAAAAACATGATAACTGGCATTTTTTATGATTTCTGTCTCAACTTATTTGAATTATGCTTAGATTAGACAATAAATAAGAGTTTGGACTTGCCTATGCCAGAAAGCTCTACAATGACGACTTTATTAAAGCTAAAAATTTTTAATATTTTCAAGGGTATAAAAATCTCCTCAGTTTAAATAACATCCAAAAATCACGTGTCGTCAGTGGCTTGGTTTTTTTCTTTCATTTACTCTTTTTAGTGGTACTTTGGCTCAGTCAAAGCCAACCCCTGTTTACCCCATACATGCTGCCATGGGTATTGGGTTGTTTAATATTGTATTTGCTGATTGCCTTGGTCTTTATATGTCATCAGCTATCGTATTCCTGAAAATCAGACCACACTCTATTATTTTCCAATTCTGTGTTTAGGCTTTTATAGCAGCTCACTCATGAGTATTGGCTATTTTCTGGGTCAAATGACGGTACTCACAGGCGTATTTACCATTGGCTCCATTTTTACAGGCTTATTGTTGTTTAAACGCAGCATTATCTTTTGGGGCACCATTCCCTGCTTGGTGGTATTTTACGGTGGTTCTTTGCTGACCTTGCGCAATATTATCCCCTATGCGCCCGTTTTTCAGCCCTATACGTTTACCAGTGCGGAATTCCAAAATTTCATGCTCATCAATAACTTGATTGGCAGCACCATCATTGGTGTTCTGTTGGCCATTTTATTTAATACTTTTTTGGGACGCTGGATGATTCGTGAAGAACATCAGCAACAACTAATTCTGCTTGATCCACTCACCCAAACTCTCAACCGACGCGGTTTAAGCATAAAATTCAACCAACTGGTGAATCAAAAACAATTGGCGGGGCAAAACAAAGAACACATCTGCCTTGCCCTGCTCGATTTAGACTGGTTTAAGCAAGTAAATGATCGCTATGGACACGATGGAGGGGATCAGGTACTCAAGCAAATTCCAAAAATTTTGCAAAAAAATCTACGCAGTGAAGATATTATCGGACGTTTTGGTGGCGAAGAATTTATGATTATTTTCTCCAATACCTCACCGCAAATTGCCCAAAATGTACTGGAACGCTGCAGAATTGCCATTGAACAACATCGTATTGCCTATGCAGAACATGAGATTCAAATTACCGCAAGTTTTGGTTTAAGTGCCTTATATATTTATCATGCAGATCAACATGAATTAATTCAGCGTACTGATGCTGCGCTGTATAAAGCCAAGCAAAGTGGACGTAATAATGTGCAGCAAGATATTGAATCATGAATATTAATTTTGTATAAAATACAAACAAAAATCGCAGGTCATACAATTTTTTTTAAACTGCGACTATCACTAAGTGACTGCAATACATTCTTTAAATTTATAAATAAAATTACTTATTTATATTAAATGTAAATTTTATCAAATAGTAAAATTTAATCCTAAAAATAAACAGCTGGTCAGTTTCCTCGCAAAATTTTTAAAAAATTTATGCAATACAAGGGTATGATGTGCTCAATTTAGCTTTTGAGTGCTTACTTTATGTCCAATTGGTTTCCCAAATGGCGCCCTTATGAAGGCAGCATTGATGCACGTCCTGTAGGTACCAATGAGTATCTACCGCCTGCACAAACCGTTGTATTGGGGATACAACACGCGTTTGCCATGTTTGGTGCTACTGTACTTGCACCTTTCTTAATGGGCTTTGATCCGAACCTTGCCATTTTAATGTCAGGGATTGGTACCATCCTGTTCTTTTTCATGACAGGTGGGCGTGTTCCAAGTTATTTAGGCTCAAGCTTTGCCTTTATTGGGGTGGTGATTGCTGCCACAGGCTATGCAGGCGCAGCAGGCGGTTTAAATGCCAATATTGGGGTTGCGGCAGGCGGGATTATTGCCTGCGGTATTTTATATGCCCTGATTGGCTTTTTGGTGATGGCTACTGGCACCCGCTGGATTGAAAAATTAATGCCACCTGTGGTGACAGGTGCGGTGGTGATGATCATTGGTTTAAACCTTGCTCCTGTCACGGTCAAAGCGGTTGCAGGCAATCCATTGAATATGTGGATGGCCTTGGTGACTGTGCTATGTATGGGCATGATTGCCGTATTTACCAAAGGTTTACTGCAACGCCTCTTGCTCCTGATTGGCTTGCTCATATCGTATCTGATCTATTTTGTAGTCACCAATGTCATGGGTTGGGGGACGCCAATTAACTTCGCACCGATTCAGCAAGCCGCTTGGTTTGGCGTACCAGACTTTCATGCGCCTGTATTTGATGTGAATGCCATGCTGATTATTGCCCCAATTGCCTTCATTTTGGTGGCAGAGAACTTGGGACACATTAAAGCAGTAGGTGCCATGACTGGTGAAAACCTCGATCCACACATTGGTAAAGCCTTTGTAGCCGATGGTGTTGCCACAACCCTTGCAGGTGGTGTCGGTGCACCGGGTATGACTACCTATGGTGAAAACATTGGGGTGATGGCTGTTACCCGCGTGTATTCCACGATTATTTTTGTGGTGGCGGGGGTCTTTGCTATTTTCCTTGGCTTATCACCAAAATTTGGGGCAATCATCCATACCATTCCTACCGCCATTTTAACGGGCGCTTCGATTGTGGTATTTGGTTTGATTACCATTGCTGGCGCGAAAATCTGGATTGAAAACAAAGTCGATTTTTCTAAAAACAAAAATCTGATGGTGGCTGCCGTGACCATTATTTTAGGAACGGGTGACTTTGCGTTGCAATTGGGCAGCTTTAACTTGGGCGGGATTGGGACAGCAACTTTTGCAGCCTTGTTCCTGAACTGGTTCTTTAGTTTGCGTGATCCCTCTTAATCAGAACTTGCGGTCATTTGCTTGAACCTAAGCAAATGCCGAAACAATGCAAAAAGACCGAACAACAGTGATTGTTCGGTCTTTTTTTACCTCAAACGGTCTGTCTAGAATGAACCGTTTTTAAGAGATAATGCTTTTACTTGGCTTATTTCTGTTTTTTAAGCTCTTGCTTAAGTTGCTTCAATTTGCCTTTATGTTTTGAAATCTTTTTCAAACGTGCTTTGATTTGTTGCTTCAAAGATTTAACTTGCTTAGCCATGGTATTACTCCTTAGTAAGGCTATTCGTTGCCATTGTGTTGTTTCACAAAACTACGAATAAATTTTCTTAATTCACGAGCAGCACTAGTATCAAGTTCTTCACATAAACGAATAAATTCATCACGTTCAGTACTATTAATACGAATTAAAAGTTGTCCATCTTTCTTGCCTGTCTTTATTTTTTTGATTTGCTCATTCATTGCTGATCTCTCCAAAATAAAGACTGCTTTGCAAAAGATGTATATACAATATATATACTTTTTAAAATAAAGCAAACTTACAATGTTAAAAAATGTAATAAAATCATATTCTTTTTTTTACCAATACTTTTTAAAAACCCAGCAAAGCCAAGACAGACAAGGCTTTGCGCTTAAAACCACCTGCAGAAAAAATAAGCAAATTATTTTTAAAAATTATGCTTTGAATACCAAGATGGCATATAAATACGCGGTTTTACCGCAAAAACGCAAAGTTTGGGCTGCGTTTGAAGCATCGCCCAAACTTAGGGATAGATCAATTAAGGACGGAATTCTTTTAATTCACGCTGAATAAAATGCTGAATCATATCGTGATACAAACGCTCGACCATGTCAGGATCGACTGCATGTTGCAGAGCCAAAGTACGGACTTTTTCAATCACTTCTTTCACGCGCTGCGGTGACTGTACATCTTCCACAGTCTGTTTATGGCGCATGGCCTGATCGACATAAAACTGACGCGATGCAATCAGTTCAATTAAAGCCACATCAATTTGGTCTATTTTGTCACGTGCTTGTTGTAATGAGTTTACTTTTTCATTGTTCATGGGCTTGGGCTACACTTTCAGTTTCGGTTTCGTTTTCACTCTTATACTTTTCTTCTAACACATTACTGAAAATACTTTCAATCATCCACACCCGATATAAGCTGTTAAACACGTAGCTTTGCCCATCTATGCGCAATTCCAACACAGGAAAATCGGGCTGAGATTTCATTTCACACAGCATATCGTTTTCTTTGAGCAACTCGGTCACATCGGCTGTGGTCAGTTGATCTAACTCCAGTTCACGCTGCATACGCTCAAAATGCGCTTTAAAGGATAAATCCTGTCCCCTCGTCCATACCGCCTGCAAAATGCGATACATGGCATCCACACGCTGTTCTTCAGGCGCACTGTAATACAGTTGTGCCATTTGATAAGTCGCCTGCTCAGTCGGGCGGCAAAACGGCGTAAACGCAACATCAGTACGTTTAGATAAACGTGTTGCCAAACTCCAGTCAAACCAGTCGCGTCCATGATAAGACAAGGGATACACATTCAAATGGATATTGTAATAGGCAGCTAATTCTTCTTTGATATACGCCAATAACAACCAAGAAATCGGGTCTTCCAGTGCAATATGCAAATCCAGTTCAGGGTCGAGTGCCTGAATTTCATTGAGTTCTTCGGCATCACTAATTAAATGTTCTCGCCATTCAATGTGATTGATCAAGAAAATAGGATTATCGGTGAGTAATTTTTGTTGTTTTAAACGGCGTGTCAAACGCAATAAATCATCGACCGCATGATATTTACGTCCACCAAACTCAAAATAACTGGCCAATACAGGTGCATCATCAAAAACCCGTTCAGGAAAATCCTGAATTTGATGATGACGGCTGGACATGGCATATAAAGTGCGTAATTTACCCGACTGCTTTTGCCACAGCATGTGGAACACATCTTCGAGTAAATACAAAAAATCCTGACCACGTAACGGCGTATGCCGCAAAATGGTTTCTGCCTGCATTAAGGCTTCTGCAGTCGGTGATTCAGGGCTATCGTGAAAACTAAACCGATGTTGTTTGGCAAGAATTTGTGCATCTTGAATACAGTAATTTTGCCATTCTGCAGCCGACATTTGATTCGGTGCATCGCCACTTTGCCGCGAAATCACCACGGTTAAAGGTTTTAATTCATCGGCCAGAATATCTTCTAATTGCGGCAACTCCTGTACCGCCAAATAGCTATATACATCATCTAGACGCAAATGCACACTCAGTCCGTGTTCCGTGGGCAACACCGCTTGCCGAGATGGTTTTTGATAAAACCAACTCGATCTGATCGGATCGAACCAACGGCGTAACAGTGACATGAGATCAGCCTCTAAAAAGAAAATCCTTGTGGTTTGGGGACAAGCCACATGCAAATCATGTGCGCTCGTCCTTCAATAGTACACAAGGATTTATATCAATTCATATAAAAATGATCAATTAGACCTCTAAATTCAGATCAGTCACTGCACCTTTTTCTGCGCCCGATGCCAATTTAGCAAATTTCGCCAATGCACCATGGGTATAGTTTGGCTTTGGTTTGACCCATGCCGCTTTACGTGCTGCCATTTCCTCTTCCAACACATGCCAAGTCATTTCACGGGTTTCGGCATTAATCGAAATTTTATCGCCATTTTTCACCAGACCAATTGGCCCGCCTTCATACGCTTCTGGGGTCACATGCCCAATCACAAAACCGTGACTGCCACCCGAAAAACGTCCATCGGTAATTAACGCGACTGAATTACCCAAACCTTTGCCAATAATTGCAGAAGTTGGTTTCAGCATTTCTGGCATACCCGGGCCACCTTTAGGGCCTTCACCACGAATCACCACCACTTCACCTTCTTGCACTTCACCATCTAAAATGCCGCGCATCGCGCCAATTTCACCTTCAAAAACGCGTGCAGGGCCTTCAAAATACAAGCCTTCTTTGCCTGTAATTTTTGCCACTGCGCCCGTAGGTGATAAGTTGCCTTTTAAAACCACCAAGTGCGAATCTTTTTTGATTGGTGCATCAAACGGTAAAATAATTTGCTGACCTTCAGGATAATCGGCAACATCGGCCAAGTTTTCTGCCAAAGTTTTACCTGTAACCGTTAAGCAAGAACCATCAAGCATGCCTGCATCTAGCATGCGTTTCATCAACGGTTGAATGCCGCCAATGGCAATCAGCTCCGACATTAAATACTTGCCCGATGGACGTACATCGGCCACCACTGGGGTTTCCTGACCAATACGCACGAAATCATCCAGTGTGAGTTCAACCCCTGCAGAATGTGCCATGGCAATCAAATGCAACACACCATTGGTCGATCCACCCAAAGCAATCAATACTTTAATGGCATTTTCAAAGGCAGATTTGGTCATAATGTCACGTGGTTTAATATCCAGACGTAACAGATTCATGACCGCTTCGCCTGCGCGTTGGCAGTCATCCATTTTATCTTGAGAAACAGCTTCTTGTGCTGAAGACCCCGGCAAACTCATGCCCAATGCTTCAATGGCCGATGCCATAGAGTTGGCGGTGTACATGCCACCACAAGAGCCTGCACCTGGCAAAGCCACTTCTTCAATTTGTTTGACCTGAATTTCGTTAATTTCACCTTTGGCATGCTGACCCACGGCTTCAAACACCGAAATAATATCGGTATGTCCTGCACCCGGTTTAATAGTGCCGCCATAAACAAACAAGCCCGGACGGTTTAAACGCGCCAGTCCCATAATGCAGCCCGGCATGTTTTTATCGCAGCCACCAATTGCAATCACACCATCATAGGCCTGACAACCCACCACGGCTTCAATTGAGTCGGCAATGATTTCACGTGAAACCAGTGAATATTTCATGCCTTCGGTGCCGTTTGAAATACCGTCTGAAATGGTGATGGTATTGAAAATAATGCCTTTACCACCCGCTTGATTCACGCCTGTTTCCGCTTCACGCGCCAAGCCATCAATATGCATATTACATGGTGTGACATTGGCCCAAGTCGATGCAATGCCAATAAATGGACGAGTAAAATCTTCATCCTTAAAACCCACCGCACGCATCATGGAGCGTGCAGGTGCATTTTCAATGCCTTCATAGACTTCGGCTGAATGTTCGCGGATATTCTGTTTACTCATGGCTGATTCCTTAGCAAGATGGGTGAAATGACGTGCTCATCATGACGATTTATTTTATTTTTCATTGTATCGAAAGCGGGCAGGATGTAAACGAAAATGCCTGTCTAATTTCATTGCTCAAATTTGCTGCACTACTAACATTGCTCAATGCAGGCTCATAAAAAAAGCACCCCAATTTTGGAGTGCTTTTTTGTGGCAGCTTAAATTGCTAAGTACTGCTTAGATTTCACGTACCGCACCTTTTGCCGCACTGGTAGTGTGCATAGCATAGGCTTTCAACGCTTTAGAAATTTTACGTGGACGTTCTTCTGCAGGATGCCAGCCTTTAGCTTCTTGCGCTTCACGACGTGCCGCCATGGTTGCGTCATCTACCGCCAAGTGAATGCTGCGGTTTGGAATATCAATTTCGATACGGTCACCATCTTCAACCAGACCAATCGCGCCACCTTCAGCCGCTTCTGGAGAAACGTGACCAATTGAAAGACCTGAAGAACCGCCCGAGAAACGACCATCAGTCAGTAATGCACATTCTTTACCTAAACCTTTCGATTTCAAATAGCTGGTTGGATAGAGCATTTCTTGCATACCTGGGCCACCACGTGGGCCTTCGTAGCGAATCACCACCACATCACCCGCTGTGATTTTACCGCCCAAAATCGCGTCTACTGCAGCATCCTGACTTTCAAAAACACGTGCTGTGCCGTTGAATTTCAAAATAGAATCATCCACCCCTGCAGTTTTTACAATACAGCCATCTAAAGCAATATTGCCGTAAAGTACCGCCAAACCACCATCTTTAGAGAAAGCGTGTTCTGCATTACGAATCACACCATTGTCACGGTCACCATCTAAACGTGAATAGTAACGGTCTTGTGAGAATGCTGTTTGGGTGGGTACGCCGCCCGGTGCAGAACGGAAGAACTGGTAAACGTCTTCATTTTCGGTACGGATGATGTCCCATTTATCCAAAGCATCTTTTAAAGTCGCTTCGTGAACTGTGCCTACTGAAGTGTCCAATAAACCTGCGCGATCCAGCTCGCCTAAAATAGACATAATGCCACCCGCACGGTGTACATCTTCCATGTGAACATCTTGTTTTGCAGGCGCTACTTTACATAGTACAGGCACTTTACGTGATAAACGGTCAATGTCATCCATGGTGAAATCCACACCTGCCTCATTGGCAGCCGCCAACAAGTGCAGTACGGTGTTGGTTGAACCGCCCATGGCAATGTCCAACGTCATAGCATTTTCATAAGATGCTTTGGTTGCAATTGAACGTGGCAATACGCTGTAATCGTCTTGTTCATAATGGCGTTTGGCCAATTCCACAATCAACTGACCTGCTTTATCAAACAGTTTTTTACGGTTGGCGTGAGTTGCTACAATTGAACCGTTGCCTGGTAAAGATAAACCTAGAGCTTCTGTTAAGCAGTTCATTGAGTTTGCAGTGAACATCCCTGAGCATGAACCACAAGTTGGACATGCAGAACGCTCATATTCAGCAACTTCTTCATCCGTATAGTTGTCATCTGCCGCCACAATCATCGCGTCAATCAAGTCAATCGCGTGTTCATTGCCACGAATTTTGACTTTACCTGCTTCCATTGGGCCGCCAGACACAAACACCACTGGAATGTTCAGACGCATAGCAGCCATCAGCATCCCTGGTGTGATTTTGTCACAGTTGGATATACACACCATTGCATCGGCGCAGTGTGCGCTGACCATGTATTCTACCGAGTCGGCAATCAAGTCACGCGATGGCAATGAATACAACATGCCGTCATGACCCATGGCAATCCCGTCATCTACAGCAATGGTGTTAAATTCTTTGGCAACACCACCTGCCGCCTGAATTTGCTCTGCCACCATTTGACCGAGGTCTTTTAAATGCACATGGCCAGGTACAAATTGGGTAAATGAGTTGACCACCGCAATAATCGGCTTACCGAAATCTTCGTCTTTCATACCCGTTGCACGCCATAAGCCGCGTGCACCCGCCATATTTCTTCCGTGTGTCGATGTTTTTGAACGATAGTCAGGCATTATAAAGTTCCAACTTGGTTGTGCTGAAATGAATCTGAAATTCATTCTGGCGAAATAATACTGTTTGCAAGATCTGTATCACTGCAAAATAGTTTAAGAGTCTTTCTATTTTACTACAGCTTGAGGTAGTAAGGCTGCTGCTTTACCAACTTTATGATGGATAAAAAGTGACGAGAACCCACAGCACCTTGTTGATCATACTGAAATGAACTACTCAGTGCTAAAGCAACCGAGTTTCCGTGATGCAGCCTAAGCTGCACACTTCTCTTTTGACGCTTCATCGGTACAGCGAGAAAAAGCTTTAACACTCTTTTTCGTCTTACGAACACCTCCACGCCCACTAGATGACAAGTGATTGTCATCCAACAGTGTTCCACTGTCTAAGATTAATTTTACTGCCCTCTGTTTAATCACCATTGCTGCATTATGATCTGCATTGTCAATGTGTCTACAATTCACGCATTTGAACCTGTCTTGGCTCTTGCGATTGTCGGGGTGAGTGTGACCGCATGAAGCGCACTCTTGACTGGTGTAAGCAGCAGGGATACTAAAAACTGCTTTTCCTAATCGTTCCGCTTTGTATTTCAGGAACGATGCGATCTGGTACCAACCTACATTGAGGATCGCCTTGTTTAAGCCAGCTTTCGCTTTGGCTTTATTTGGAATGAAACGACCTAACTCATCTTTTTTCGGTGCAGGCTTCTTAGTCATCTGCTTGGTATTTAATTTCTCAAATACAAAAACTTTACCAAATCCATTAACCAATGCATGGCTAGTTTTGTGGGCAAAATCCTTGCGGATATTAGCTTTCTTTGCATGATGCACCGCAATATGATGTTTAGTTCTTGCTCTGCGGTTAGAGTCTTTTTGTTGTTGTGATAGTTTCCGTTGCAGGCGTTTGATATAGCGATCCGCTTTAGATAGGTGATTCTTCTGCTCTTTGGAGAAATCAAATTCTTTATGCTCTGCATGAACAGGGATAACCACGCCACGATCAATACCAACCACAATGTCTTGTAGCTGTTCTGCTGTCATACCACGTAGATATTCTAGATGTTCTTCGGGCTTGATTACTTGAATATCCTGATCATCTTCATAGCAAAATGACACAAAGTATTGACCACGTTCTTTACGGATGTAGAGGGATTTAGGCTCGTTAAAATCAGCATGAATCCCAAACTTTAAAATTCCGATGTTATTGGTTTTCGTACCAATAAATAGATGCAGTTTGCCAAACTGGTCAGGCTCGAATCTGAACAACTCACGGGTGAGGTAAATTGAGCCTTTATCTGTTTTCTTTTTACGCTTCGGACGACCACAAATGCCACTTTTAAACCTATCAAGAGTTTCTTTCCAATTGCTTGCTGAATTTCTCAGGATTTGGCTAGGGCATTGTTTTAGCCATGCGCTGAGTTCTTCTGATTTAAAGTGTGAGTATTTTTGATCTTGCGTTTCATAATATTGATTGTAAGGAGTGAACTTACGTGCAAAGCCACGGAAGTATTTATCCACTGGAGCGTAAAACCTCGTGGTTCAGCACGAGGATATAAGCGACTGGAGTAAACCATATGAACGACACA
>NZ_JAYJLK010000021.1:0-43339 GCF_051948795.1 Acinetobacter sp. Lyrl_1 | reverse complement strand
AATATCCACCTGTAGAATCAATTTCGTTACCTGTCCAAACTGTACCAGGCATCATTCCAATTGCTATTTCACACAATAATTTTTTAATTTTAAACTGATAAAAAGGATGCTGATGTTCAAAAGAATATTTCATTGGATTTTCATAAGAAATTTCATTAAAAATATCTTTAACTGAATTAAGAGTTGATGTGTAATATTTAAATATAGCTTCTGCCATAATTTTTGGTAGTAAACTATCCAACAAAATTAAATTATTCTCAAATACAGCATTATTTAAATGGGAAAATTTAATATCGGCTCCCAACATTTTTAAATGTGCTATACGAGATTTAATAATTGGTTGTGGCAATGCAAGCTGATTAAAATCTTCAATCTCTTTTTCGGTTAGGCAAATATTTTTTATTTCAAAAATAAAATTTGTTGTCTTTCCTGCATTTAACAATGTGGATGGTTTACCTAATTTTGACTTTATGCTAAATCCCAATTCAGGCATTGTTCCAATTTTTGCATCATAAATTACGATTCTAATATCACTTTTCGCACTAGATTTTGCTTTAATCTTATTTGATTGGTATCTGGATATAAAGTTTTCCACATCTGGAATAGTAAATGATGCCGTTTGCTTTTTCTGTAATTCTGCCAGCAAAAACTGAGTAATATCTCTGAGTTCCTGTAATGGTATCTGAAAAACATCTTCACCCCGCAAAATCTCTACTATACCCTCTGATTTATGCGGTACATAAGTGAATAAATGATGATGTTCTTGACGTAAAATTCTAATTACAGGATAAATTAAATTATTTATTTTATTTAAGTTTTCATCACCCGCACTTAACTCCCCATCACATAGTAATTTAAAAAGGGCATAGAGTTCACTCCATTCCCCCTTATTTGCTGTAATCATACTCACCAATCTTCAATGCTTTTAATATTTCTTTTGCAGTTGCCTGTATCGCTGGAATAGCAACAGAATTTCCAAATTGTTTATAGGCTGAGGCATCTGAAACCACGATTTTGAAATGATCTGGAAACCCCTGCAACCGTGCCCATTCTCTTGGCGTCATTTTCCGAATACCTTTCCGATTTACCTCTCCTTTAATTCTAGTAGTTGGAGTAAAGTCTGTAATTCTATGATCTATAACTAAATTACGCTCTCTCCCCATTCCACCTACAACTATGGCATTGGCAATTGCGTGATCTGGAATAATAGCGTAACCAAAACCATTTCCTTTATTTTCATGTCGAGCTTTATGCTTTTCCAAGGTATCTAAATACTGTGTAGATAAGTAATATTTAGTAGGTACAACCTGAGTTTCCTTTATATCGGCAAAACAGGTTTTTTTATTTAATGGTTGTGGATAAGAGAAATTTTGAATTCCAGTATCTTTATGGAAGCCTACAATAAAAATTCGCTCTCTATTTTGGGGAACACCAAAATCTTTAGCATTTATAATTTGAGGCTCAGCAACGTAGTAACCTAAATCATCTCTTAATGTTTTTAAAATAGTTTTAAGTGTATTTCCCTTATCATGACTAATTAAGCCTTTAACATTTTCTAAAAAGAAAGCTTTAGGTTGTTTCCGTTTTATAATATCCGCAACGTCAAAAAATAGCGTACCGCGTGTATCTTCAAATCCAGATCTTTTACCTGCAATTGAAAAAGCCTGACAAGGGAAGCCTCCACATAAAATATCGAAATGATCAGGTATCGCATTTTTAGTAGACTCTAAAGTGATATCACCATAAGGCGTTTCACCAAAATTGACGGAATATGTTTTTTGGGCATATAGGTCTATTTCTGATGAAAATACGCACTCGCCACCAAGATTTTGTAACGCTAGCCGAAATCCACCAATTCCTGCGAATAGGTCAATAAATTTAAATTTACTTGGGTATTCTGGATAAAAAGGGATTGATTCAAAGAGGGAAAGGTTTTCCTCTTTGTTTACCACTAATTCACCATGAGCCTTTAAAACTTTTGGACTAGTAGAGTTCATCTCAAACCTTCAAGGCGATACAATAACAAAGCCATTACAATAACAAAATTTACCTTAAATAGCATGCAGTGCAAGACACAAGCTGTCGCTCTAGCACAATATTCGATAAGCGTTAGGACAGATGCCTGAGCTGAACTCAAATCACAAAAACGCTTCCAACACCGAATTTAAAAACACATGCCCTTGCGCAGTACATGCCAATCGCTTCGGATCATCCTGCAACAATTGCCGCTGACGCAATGTATTTAAAATATCCTGCAAATCATCCAAGTTTAAACCTGTGCGGGCAGTATACAAGTTTGCCTCAACCCCATCATTCAGGCGCAGTGCATTCATCATAAATTCAAATGGCAACTCATCGGCTGCAATTGCTTTAAACTGCAAGTTTTCCGCAGGTACTTTGGCTAAGTAATCTTTCGGCAAACGGGTTTTTTGGAAGCGATACACACCATCATGCAAAGTCACTTTGCCATGCGCCCCCGCACCTATCGCCAAATAATCGCCAAACTGCCAATAATTTAAATTATGTGCAGACGGCAACTCTTTACGCCATGCAGACACTTCATAATTCACAAAACCTTGCGCAGTTAAATAGGCTTCACCCTGCGCTTGAATTTCTTCCAAGACATCATCTACAGGTAAAATTGGCTGAGTGCGGAAAAAAACAGTATTAGGCTCAATAGTCAATTGATACCATGAAATATGCGTTGCACCATGTTCCACTGCCAGTTTTAAATCCTGCAGTGCTTGCTGCAAAGTCTGTTCAGGCAAGCCATGCATTAAATCGACATTAATTCGCTGAAAGCCCGCTTCACGCGCCAAGCCAATTGCGGCAATCGCATCATCATTAGAATGAATACGCCCTAATTTTTTTAAATGCTCAGTATTAAAACTCTGCACGCCAATCGACAAACGGTTAATGCCTGCAGCCAAATAATCTGCAAAGGGATCATGCTCCACTGTTCCCGGATTAGCTTCCAACGTAATTTCGCAGTCATCTTCAAAAGCTAGCACGGCTTTCAGCTGTGTAAATAACCATTGATACCCCTGTGCTGAAATTAGCGAAGGTGTGCCACCGCCAATAAAAACACTGTGAATTTTCCGCCCCTGCGCAAACTGAGTCTGGGTTTTAAAATCTTCCAGCAAAGCCTGTAGATATTCCTGTTCTAAATCTAAACTCAACTTACCGTCAGGCACAGCATGTGAATTAAAATCACAATACGGACACTTACGCACGCACCACGGCATGTGAATATATAAAGATAAAGGAATATCAATGGGTTGAAGCGGATTCAAAGACAGACTCAATGCAAAATCAAAACAGTGATACAGATTTTAACATGACTACAGCAGGACACTGATGTATTCCCTAGAATTTGCTTTAGACTAGAATCTGTTTAATAAGAAAAAATGTGAAAATGATGAAGATATCCAGCCAATTACTCTTAATTTTGCCACTGGCGATGGGCATCGGGATTGCAATGGCCTTTCAAACTGCAATCAACAGCCAATTGCGTGAATATTTATATTCTCCGTTACAAGCTGCCCTTTTCTCTTTTTTGGTTGGTACAATAGTTTTAGCCATACTGGTATTTTTTCAGCAAGTCGAAAAACCCAACCTCAGCATCTTGCTCAACATCCCATGGTATTTATGGATTGGCGGATGTCTAGGGGTTTATGCCATCAGCATGAGTATTTATAGTGCTCCAAAACTAAGTTTACTCACTTTATCTGGGGTGATTATTTTTGGACAAATGGTCACATCAATGCTGATTGATCATTTTGGGTTCTTGGGCACTGAAAAAGTCAGTATCAATTGGCAACGTCTTTTAGGTAGCGTGGTGATTTTTATTGGTGTGCTTCTCACTTTACAACGCTAATACCCAAACGCTAAGCACCTCATGCATTGAGATTTTTTGTGTCAAATATACATTCTGTGACCACGACCCGTTTTGAATTAAAACAGCTTTTTCAACTGATGATTCCAATTTTGGTCACACAATTTGCGCAAGCAGGTTTAGGTCTGATTGATACCATTATGGCAGGTCACATGTCTGCCACCGACTTAGCTGCTATTGCTGTTGGGGTCGGTTTGTGGATGCCCATTATGCTGCTGTTCAGTGGCATTATGATTGCTACCACACCCTTAGTCGCCGAGGCTAAAGGCGCGCGTACCCCAGAAAAAATTGCAACCATCGCCCGTCAGTCTTTATGGATTGCGTTTATTTTAGGTGTGATTGCAGGGCTGATTTTACAGCTCATGCCTGCACTATTGCCATTATTTGGTGTGCCTGAAAATTTACAGCCCAAAGCAGGCTTATTTTTACATGCCATTGGTTTTGGGATGCCTGCCGTGACCATGTATGCTGCCTTGCGCGGTTATTCGGAAGCACTGGGCTATCCACGCCCTGTGACTGTAATTAGTCTGTTGGCATTGGTTTTATTGGTTCCGCTGAACTTTATGTTTATGTATGGCTGGGGGCCTCTGCCTGAACTGGGCAGTGCGGGTTGCGGTTTTGCCACCGCCATTTTGCAATGGTTAATGTTCATAAGTTTGGCATTTTATATTTTTAAAAGTCGCGCCTATCAAAGCACGCAGGTATTTAGCCAATGGGAAGCGATTGATGCGGTCTGGATTAAACGTATTTTGCTGTTAGGACTGCCCATTGGTTTAGCCATTTTCTTTGAAGTGAGTATTTTTAGTACTGCCGCCATTGTAATCAGTCCTTTGGGAGAAACCAAACTGGCAGCCCATCAAATTGCCATGTCAGTCACATCTCAGTTATTTATGATTCCCATGTCTTTGGCAATTGCCCTGACCATTCGTATTGGCACATATTATGGCGAACAAAATATTCACGCCATGCGTAAAGTACAAGGCTTAGGCTTTGCAACTGCAACTGTATTTGCCTTTTCTACAATGACGCTGATGTGGTTTTTCCGTCCTGAAATCATTTCAATTTACACCCGCGACCCGCAAGTGGCGCAAGTGACGATGTCTCTATTATTATTTGCGATTGCCTATCAACTCATGGATGCATGGCAAATTAGCGCAGCAGGTTGTTTGCGTGGCATGCAAGACACTCAGGGCCCAATGTGGATTACCATGCTTGCTTATTGGGTTGTGGCTTTCCCCATTGGCGTGTATTTAACTCGTTACAGCAGTATGGGCGCTGCAGGGGTTTGGGTCGGGCTGATTGTCGGTTTAAGCATTGCCTGTGTGTTACTTCTGACCCGTTTATATTTCAACAATCAACGACTGGAACGCCAATTTACAGCATAAACCTCAGCCTACTCACCTACATGCCAAAATACGTTTTGGCACGTGGGTCTTGTGATCAAAAAATACTTTAACAATTAAAAGTAGGCATTTTGCTCACGAACACTTATGATCAAAAGATAGTAAAGATGATCTTGAGGAACATCGCATGGCAAAAACGGCGCGTACACCTGGTCGTCGCTTTATGAAACTTGCGAGCATGACAGCAAGTATTGCAACCAAAACGGTATCGAACTCGATTAAAAACCTCACCGCAGATGAAGAACAAAAAAATGCGGCACGCAGCCAATTGTTTCAGGATATTGGTATCCAAATTGCTGATACCTTAGGCGAAATGAAAGGTGCGGTGATGAAAGTCGGGCAAATTGCCTCGCAATATAAAGATATTTTTCCGCCTGAAGTTGCCAAAGCCATCAGTAAATTACAGCGCCAAGCACCTGCCATGCCTTTTGCTGAAATTAAGGCACAAGTTGAAAAAGAACTCGGTAAACCGCTCGACAAAATTTTTAAACACTTTGATGAAACTCCGTTTGCAGCCGCATCTATTGGGCAAGTGCATAAAGCCATTTTACCCAATGGCGAGCAAGTGGTGGTCAAAGTGCAATATCCTGGGGTCGATGAAGCCTGCGAAAGTGACCTAAAACAAGTCCGTCTGGCACTGCGTTTAATGGGTGTACTTAAAATAGACCGTAAATTACAAGACCGTCTATTTCAGGAAGTTCAGGAAAGTTTAGACAATGAGCTGAACTACCAGATTGAGGCACAAAACCTAGAAGTAGCGCGTACCTTTCACGCGGCTTTGGATGATAAAATTATTATCCCACAAGTGTTTAAAGACTATTCTTCGCGGCATATTCTCACCTTAAGTTTGGAACAAGGTGAAAATATAGAAACGGCAAGCACATGGTCACAGCGTACCCGCAACACTTTGGGACGACGTTTATTGCGTGCCATGGGTCAAGAAATCTTTTATTTAAAACGCTTTCATTGCGACCCGCATCCGGGCAACTTTGCGTTCCGCCAAGATGGTTCTGTGGTGATTTATGATTACGGCGGCGTCAAAACTCTATCGAATGATGTAGTGCATCATTTTCGACAACTGATTCATGCTGCGCGTGCGCAAGATATTGCCGAAATTGAACAGCATCTAGATGCACTGCAGGCAATTTCTGCATTGGGTAAATTCCCTGAAGATTTATATTTGCAATGGTTAGAAGTGCTGATGCGTCCGCTAACCACACATTATGATTTTGCTGAAAATTCTGCCCATCATGATGGCGTTGAGTTGGTCAAAAGTTCATTGAAATATTGGGATGTGTTTAAGCCTTCTCCCGATACCTTAATGGTGAATCGAACTGTTTCAGGGCATTATTGGAATTTAATTCATTTAAAAGTACATGATAATTTAAATGATATTTTTGAGGAGTTGGTTCCACCGCGAGCTTAGACTCAACTTTGGACTCAGCAAAGGATGCTGAAAATAAAGCCCAATCTGTTTTATGCTCCGTAACTAAAATTATAATCCAGACAAAAAATCCTCCCAAATGTAGGAGGATTTTTTGTTATCTAAACCGATTCATTCAAGTTGAAACGATGAAATTCAAATTATTGAATTTCAAGGTGTTTGATTAAGCATTCCAGATCATCGGCAGACAGTTGTCCAATATAAGTGAGTTGTGTTTTTTGGATAGGCAGCTGATATGTTTGTACTGTATCAATCCACGATGGCTTTTTTAAACCAGCCTGTTGCCAGTTTTTAATTTCCACATATTTGCTTTTAATAAAAGCAGACTTATTTTCGTACTGACTACTTAAACGGAATACAACATAGTCGGTGTCCGTTTGGCGAATATACAACACAGGTCTGGTCTTACCCTCGGCAATATCTGTAAAGCCAACATAAGCCCAATAGAGTTGTTGGGTCATTAGTAGCCGCCATCATCTTCTAAAAAAGCAGCAGTATCCGCAGCGCTAGACACTTTTACACTAGGAACATTATGGCTCATCGCGATTAATCTTGCTGTATTCAAATCCTCGTCACTCACTTGAGTCGTGACAGGTATTTTTCCAGTTCGTGCAATTTCAGCGTAAACCATGCTCATTACAGTGGCAGGCGTCAGACCAACTTTTGTCATAATGTATTCTGCCGATTCCATAATTGCCTGATCAACCGTGTATTGAACCCGTTTTTTTACCAATGTTGTCATCATCTACTCCATACATACCACTGAATGCCATTTTATGCCTTAAAATGGCATGGGTCAAACTTGTTCTTACGATGCCTTTTCACTTCCAATAGAAAAAATTATTTAATCTGTGCAGACACTATTCCCTCAATGACAGCCCTTATACAACAGGTTTAAAAAGGGATTGGATAATTTTTGATGTAAAACTCACTAGAAAAAATGCATGTGGGTTTTATTTGCCAAATTAATTATTATGTTATAACATTTCACAAATTACACATTTAGTTTGGAGAAATCTCATGCGTCCAAATATCCACCCAGAATATCGTGAAGTTTTATTCCACGACACCAACGCCAATGCCTGTTTTGTGATTGGCAGCACCTTACAAAGCAGCCAAAGTAAAGAATATGAAGGCAAGGTATATCCTTATGTGACTTTGGATATTTCAAGCGCATCGCATCCGTTCTACACAGGCGAGCAACGTCAAACCAGCAATGAAGGACGTGTTGCGAGCTTCAACAAACGCTTTGCACGTTTCAAACGCAAAGCTTGAGTTTTATTGCAAAATCTCACAATCACTTCATATTCAGTTAAGCTTTTTGTTTTATATTTTAAACATAGCAAGATTGCTCATCGAAACGATGGGATATCCTCTATCTTCAAAGCCCAAGCACTCTCCTCCAGCTTGGGCTTCTTTTTATTTATAATTTTTATCTAATGGATTTTTCTACTCAACGATTGATTTGGTACAGACCCTAATCTAATGTTTTAAAAACTGTTGAATCACATAAAAACCCAATCCCAGCAACATCACTCCCAAAACCACACTGGAAAGCGCATAACTAAACGCCATACCTTGCTGTCCATGTCTTAAGAGTTGCCAAGTTTCCAAACTAAAACTGGAAAAAGTGGTAAAGCCACCAAAAATACCTACCATCAGTAATAAGCGGGCTTCCTGCTGCAACACAGGATATTTCTGACTCAATGCAAAAAATACACCTGCCAAAAAGCAGCCAAACAGATTGACCGACCACGTTGCCCATGGAAAATGCTGTGCCGATTTAAATAAATACAGGCTTGCGGCATAACGTAAACTTGCGCCAATTGCACCGCCCATTGCTACCAATAGCCAATTCATCTGTTCTACTGTCCTTTTTGCGGCTATGTCGTGTATTTCTCACAGCCATAATTTTTAGTCACATGTGATCTCTCTCTGTATTTCAAGATATTCTTGCCCGAAGCATCCATATCTTTGCTCAGATTTTACATCTTCCTAAATCACATAAGTTAAATACACGAAAAAGTTTTCCACTCAAAACCAAATTGCGCTAGTCTGCATATTATTTCAATTTAGGCACATGTGGAGGATGTCATGGCAAAAGAATTATTGGCTCAAGTTGAGGCAGGCAGTGCAACATTTGCCGATGTGATTGCATTCATTGAAGCACACTATAACCACACCCCAACCGCATTTAAAAATGGACAACAAAACAATGCGGCCACTGAAAATCAGGGCAGCGCCAAAGTGTTTTCTTTTGCTCAGTTAAAAGGTTTAGATCAGGCACAAACCCTCAGTTTGTTTGCAGAACACTATGCCTCGGTACGTGCAAACCCGACAAGCAGTGACCACCAAAATATTCGCCAGTTTATGCAACATGGTTGGGATGGCATCCAATTTGAAGGACAAGCACTCAGCGCCAAATAATTTTTAGTATTTTAGTTTTAAATTTAGATAGAAAAGCCGTGCGATACTGATTATAAACAGCCTCACACGGCTTTTTATTTTAAGAAAATTATAGATTTTTTGCTGCTAAATCTCACAACAATTCAAGCTGTTTAGCATAATCAAACATATCAAGAAATACGCACCCGACATTGCCATTCTTGTATTGCGGTTTTTTCCCATGCACGGGCATGTTTCACGTGGAGCAATTCCTGACCAGCCTTGACTGCCTGAAAATAAAATATTTTTTGTCCACCTTGCCCTACTTGAGCAGAAGATGAAGCTTCAGCAGTATGATAAATACTTTCTACATCAAATAGCTTCAGTGACTCTACCAAACTCCATTGATAGCCTGTACTTGGGTTTTCATTCAGTTGTAATTCTAAAGTTTGTCCGACATCCATCTCTAACAATGCGGGACATTGCTGCTGCGCTGTAAATTTAAAAGTTTGCCCATCAATGCTTGAATTCATACCTGTGCATGCGCTTAAGCCCAATGCCACAACACATCCACTCAAACCCATGCGCAAATAGCAATTCATCACCCTGTCCTAACTTTTAACCTTTTCAATCCACTGAATTGAACTGACGCGAAATACTTCGCACGCACCATCCCCCGTATCGGTAGGGGTAAGCGATGACGTCCAAACCAAGTCCTGATCTTTCACCTCAACCAACTCACCTTTTAAACGCACCAAATCACCACGTTTTACTTTTTGAATGTCTTTGGCAATTTTTGGGTTGGCAGGAATGATATGCATATTAGACACCATTTGCATGGCTTGTTCTGCAGGCACAGGTAAACGGTCTATTTTCCAGTTTAAATAGCGGTCATATTGATTGACGGTAATATGACGGGCAATTTCAGGCTCAGCAAATAAACCCCAACTCACCGCATAATCAATCGGAGAAAATTTGGCTTGGGCATCATCCTGATAGGTTTTTGAACCCAAAATTCGAAAATCACCCTTAAAAGGTTGCAACACTTCAATCGACTGACCTTTCACGACAGGAGGCAAGCCTTTGGCAATATTACGCTCGACCGCAGCATAGACGGAACATGGCAAAGCCAGAGTCAGTAACAATGCCGTGAGTTTTAGCGAAATATGCGTGTTCATCTTAAAATCTGCCTATTAAATTCATCTATCTATATTTATCTTAATCACAGATCATGAATACAATAGTTGAAATTGGTAACAAAATGCAGTCATTGGCTCATTCTGACATGGCAAAAACCCTGTAATTTCAGCTAAGCTTATCGGCATAAAAATCAATAATTAGATCTGCACATGCTCTATAAATTTTATCAAAAACATATTTTCCCGCACTTGCTGAATCAGGTCATGCAAACTCCATCCTTAATGGATTTACGACGTGAGCTTTTATTGTGCGTATCGGGCGAGGTTTTGGAAATTGGCTTTGGTACGGGTTTAAATTTACCTTTTTATCAAGGTGTAGATACCGTGTATGCCTTAGAATCCAATGCAGCAATTTTCCAATTGGCGCAGGAACGAATTGATGCAGCACCGTTCGTGGTTGAGCAGATCACCGCAAGTGCAGAACAACTGCCTTTTGCAAATAATCAATTACAGCATGTGGTATCCACTTGGACGTTGTGCAGTATTCCAGACCTAGAACAAAGCTTGCGAGAGATTTATCGTGTCTTACAACCGGGCGGCACTTTGCACCTCGTAGAACACGTTTTAAATCGACACAACTTGAATATTCAGCGTTTACAGCATCTGCTCACGCCTATTCAAAAAAAAGTTGCAGATGGCTGTCACTTAAACCGTGACATTGAAATTGCCCTACTCGAAACTGGTTTTGAATTGGGAGAAGTTCAATATTTCGATGTTGCAGGCATTCCAAGGCTGGCACAGCGCATGTTATTGGCGCGAGTGCATAAACCTCAAGCAGCAATTTTCTGAATATGAGTGATACGCAGCAACACACATTGCGCTGCATAGGCTGAACCAACGCCAACCCAAAAGGCCTGCCCAGATTTCACAGAATGTACGTGAACAATATCGCCTTGTAGCTGTATACGCTGCCCCGCTTTTAGCCGACGAATTTGATTTGCGATTTGCGCATTGGCGGCAATCACACTTAAATGTTGAACCTGCTGTTGTATTACTGCCTGTTCTGCTGCACTCAGCTGTCCTTCAACCTTGAAGCAACGTCTAGGTTGGTCAAACGTCAGTTTTGCAGACATATTTGGCAAACTTTTTTGAGTCACCAATACATCAATATTACTCACATAAGCCAAGTCATTAAAATGCCCCACATAAGGGCTGGCTTGGTGTAGAACCTGCCGCTGTGGTTTAACAAAACGCTTATTGAGCACGGTCACTTCTGTCTGAAACGCTGCGACTGAACTTAGTTTGAAATTCTTTAAAACCCCAGATTCTTGTAAATGTGGAATGGCACGAAAAAACTCGGCCCAACTCCATAACAGCACACAAAATAAAGCCAAGGCAATGGAAAGTTGTTTCATGTTACGCTGTCCTGTATTTGACTCATGCTTCACCTTGATCAAGCTTAATCAGCATCTTGAAAATCAATCCGAATGGTTTCAAAACGCAGTCTGCCCTGCTGAATGGCCTGCGCAATTGCTTGCTGACCTTTGGTCAAACGTGCGCCACCACTCTTAATATCAATCAGGACAATTGCAATATCTTCGGCACGCCCATTGCCATCCCGATAATCGGTATAACCATCAAACACGATATAATCAACAGGATCACCTAAAAATTTGGCATCGCTCGGTAAATACTGAAATTCGGGCATAATCGGTGCTAATTGCTCTGCCATTTTGCCTTTCAACACCGCACGACTGGTATTTACACTGCGCTTTTGTGCCTGCAATAACGCCTGCTGATGTGCCAATTCAATTTCTGCAATATATTGTTCATACTCGGCTTTAATCCGTCCATTGCGGCTATTGCTTAATATTAAGGTGGTCAACACCACGCCGATACAGGCACCCATCAGCATTGCCATCCAGATTGACATAAAAACCTTCCTAAACCTTTTTGCAGAACTTGATACGACTTTTGTCAACTGTCATATTCCGAGCACAAAACAATGATATGCTAGGGATGAGCAGATTAAAATCGATTCGAGGGTCATGAAAACTATATTAATTGCCAACCAAAAAGGTGGCTGTGGAAAAACCATTACGGCTATTAGTTTAGCATCTGCGCTTGCACAAAAAGGCTATAAAGTTGCTTTGGCGGATGCCGACAATCAAAAATCTGCGCTGCAATGGTTAAAACAACGACCAGAAACAGCCGCTCCAATTCAAAGTTTAGATTGGCGTCATGAAAAGTCGATTGGCGATGCACCCAAAAACATTGAATATTTAATTATTGATGCACCTGGTGCGTTATCGGGTGAGCATGCCGAGCAGCTGATTAGCGAAGCACATGCCATTATCACACCTCTACAGCCTTCATTTTTTGACATTGACTCCACCCGTCGCTTTTTAAAGCATTTACAAGATATTAAGCGGATTCGCAAAGGCAAGGTACAAATTTTATTGCTGGCCAACCGTGTTAAACCAAACTCTGCCAGTTCTAAAGATATTCAGGATTTTTTCCAGAAAATTGAACAACAACCTGTGGCTTGGATTTCAGAACGTGCCGCTTACGGACAATTGGCCATGCAGGGTCTCAGTATTTTTGATAAAACCCAAAAATCTTATTTACAGATGCAAAACCAATGGCAACCTGTATTAAACACCATTGTAGATGACCCTGCTCAATGGTTTTAAAGCCTAGAATCGCCACCGTTTAGAACTTATTCACCAGAACTTACCAAGCTCTCGTTTTCGGGAGCTTTTTTTTCAGTTAATATGGCACATGACCTTAGGAATGTTTCAGTGAATTCAGTGCAACAGTACGCGCCAACATTACAAAAAATTTTATTGTTTGGACTGTTTTTTGTCCTGATCTTTTTGGGTTTTCACATACTCAAATATTTTATTGTTCCTGTTGTTTGGGCAGCAATCATTGCCTATATGAGCTGGCCACTATATCAGTCGGTGCTACGTTTATGCGGTCATCGTCCTACGCTTAGCGCAGCCTTAATGATGCTGATGGTCACGTTGGTGGTCGGCATTCCACTCACTTTTGCCATTTTTATCCTGCAACATGAAGGTCGCAACTTATATTACGAATTACAAAAACAGGTCTTTTCCGGACACTTAAATGTCCCTGATTTCATTCGCAATTTACCTATTATTGGTAAAGAAGTCACCCGCACCCTTAAAGAAATTAATCACGATCCGAACAGCATTGTGCAATCCATTTCCTTATGGATTCAAGGGCATTTAAATTACGGCAAAGTGGTGATTAATGAAGTCAGCAAAAACCTAATCAAACTTGGTTTTGCCCTGCTATCGTTATTCTTTTTCTACCGCGATGGTCACACCATTTTGCATCAAGTCAGCAAAGCTTTGGAAATGGTGATTGGGCCACGTATTCATCACTATTTAGATACTATTTCTGAAACCACACGTGCTGTGGTCTATGGCGTTGGACTCACCGCAATTGCGCAAGCCTTACTCGCAGGCGTGAGCTATTTTGTCGCTGGGGTACCTAATCCGATGGTACTGACCATTGTGACTTTCTTATTTGCCTTAATTCCGTTTGGCCCACCGTTAGCTTATGGTTCGGTGTCGCTGTGGTTATTTAGCCAAGGGCATACCATGGAAGCCATTGGTGTGATGGCGTGGGGCGTGTGTGTGGTCAGCACTGCTGATAACGTGATTCGTCCTTTGGTGATTTCGGGTGCCACTCAAATTCCATTCCTGTTGATCATGTTTGGAGTTTTAGGTGGAATTGCCAGTTTTGGTCTGATTGGTCTATTTATTGGCCCTGTGATTTTGGCAGTCTTACTCGCTATTTGGCGTGAGTGGTTGCATGAAAACAACAATGAAGGATTAATGATGCCCAAAGCTACCCTTGCGCATGATCTCCCTGAAGACGATTCATCATCCAATTCAAAGCTTGATTAAGCTGTTTTACTGATCATATTGCTCACATGGCTGTGTTGATCTGAATAAATCAGCTCAACACAGTACATACATACTACTACGCAAACGTTGTATTGTAACGGAGCTAACTTTGCTTCAATCAAGACATCCCTAAATATTATGCACAACAAACAGGATGTCTTTTATGCGCTCAATACTCAAATTTGCCAGTCTTGCTGCTTTTAGCAGCCTAGTACTTATGGGTTGCAGCACCACCGCGACCACACAACAAAAATCTAAAATCTTAAAAATGCATGCTGTTTCAGCACAAGGGATTGGCAAGGAATTAGGTACGGTTGAACTGCGTGACAGTGCAGCAGGCTTAGTCATTCACCCCCAACTCCAACAACTCCCTGCAGGCGAACGAGGTTTTCATATCCATGAAAAAGGTTCATGTGCAGCAGCAGAAAAAGATGGAAAAATGGTTGCTGCTTTGGCAGCGGGCGGACATTTTAATCCCAAAAATATCCCGAATCATGGTACACCGCTGACAGGACATTTAGGGGACTTACCGGCTTTAAGTGTTGCAAACGACGGAACAGCCAAAGTGACTGTGATTGCACCCCGTTTAACATTGGCACAAGTTGAAGGGTTGGCCTTGATGATTCATGCAGGCGGTGATAACTATGCTGACCATCCAAAACCATTGGGCGGCGGCGGTGAGCGAATTGCCTGTGGGATTATTTAAGCGAGCATGATGCATTTTCAATAAAACATTTATTACCAATTGTGGATAAGTTAAGGGTTATACACATGCCTTTCGACTTATCCGCAAAAAGTAAAATTTATCTTTTTGAGGATTATTCTCAAACGACACTCAATGCAGCTCTTCTTGCTTTATATCGGTCGTATTTCATAACCACACTTACTCGTTTTTGAATAACTTGCTACTAACTTGCACAAAATTAGCTCAATTTTGCAGCCATCGTATCTAGTTCATCAATGTGCAGAGCTCGCAACAGCTCGTCTTTGCTATTGTCACTATTTGCGCTACACTGCTGTTTTATCGACATGAAAAAGATTTGGGCATGAACATTAAAACATTACGTTTGGTTGGTTTCCTAGAAGGTATTTCATTCTTATTATTGTTATTTATTGCAATGCCCATGAAATATATGTTCGACAACCCAATTTTAGTGAAATATGTCGGAATGGGGCACGGCGTATTATTTATCGCCTTTTTAGTGGTGCTGTTTGTGGTCTGTGAAAAGCAAAAATGGTCACTAAAAATGTTTATTCTAGGTCTCATTGCCTCTATTTTACCTTTCGGGCCTTTTGTATTTGATCACAAATTGAAAAAATTAGAACAACAACCAGCAGAAGCTTAATACAGTTTTGTAGCAGTAGTTAGCTGCCGAACAATGAAAAAACCACAAGATGCGTTAATCTCATCTTGTGGTCGCCATATCAATAACGCTGTGTGATCATTCAATTAAGCATCACTGCCCTCGGCAGGATATCGAATAAAATTGCCTGTTTTAATATCATCAAATGCTTCTAAAATTTCAGCATAGCTATTCATCACAAATGGACCATGTCCATTGATCGGTTCATGTAATGGCGCTGCGCTTAAAAACAGAAAATGACAGTCACGTAAAGCGGTCAACTCGATGTTATTTCCCAAACTCGACATCACAGCCAAAGCGTGATCATCCCATTCCTCATCGGTAGGCTGAAATTGTGCGCGCCCCGAACGCATATACAATAAGGTGGTATCGCCCGATTGCGCAGGCAATTGAACTCGATGCCCTTTTTTCACAAACACATCATAAACTTGCATAGGCGAATGTACTTGTGCAGGGCCTACATGCTGTAAATACGCACCTGCAATCACACGCACATACCCCGCATCATCTGCCAAGGCAATTTGAGGAATCGTGTCTGCACGTAAACGCTGATAACGTGGGCGATTCATTTTGTCTTTGGCAGGCAAATTGACCCACAGTTGTAGCATTTCAAACGCACCACCCTGCCTAGAAAATGCTTCACTAAAGACTTCTTTATGCATCACACCCGAAGCTGCAGTCATCCATTGCACATCACCCGCTGCAATAATACCGCCACCACCGCTTGAATCTCGATGTTCTAATTCGCCCTGAAACATAATGGTGACTGTTTCAAAACCACGATGTGGATGTTCACTGACGCCTTTACTTAATTGCGTCGGTTTTAAAATGCCCGGCCCCAAATGATCAAGCAGCAAAAAAGGCGATACGGTATTGCCCAATTCATAATGTGAAAATACCGAAAGCACAGGATAAAAATCACCCACGGCAAAACGGCTATCATTGCGGTGTAGAAATGCTAGAGTTTTGATGGACATGCTGCGCTCACACGTTTTTGAATCGAATGAAGTCATCCTAAATAAAAGCTGTGGATAACATGAGTATTATCCACAGACGCTTTGTTGCATTTTTAGAACATCATGCAAGATTTACCTAAGCCCTACAGCAATTTAAGGACATTTTTTGCTTTGGAAAGTCTTGGTATTTTTACCACGTGCGCATAAGTAAGCGGTTTGCACATCACCCTGCTGCCATTGTCCATTAATATTTTTAAAGTGATAAATACTACGAATTGAACGTACCGAATCATCCATTAAGCCTGTTTCGGTAATTTTTACTTCTGCCGCAGTTGGTGCTTCGACACGGTTAAAGTATTGACGAATTTCAACGGTAGCCAATTCTTTACGCAAATCTGGACGTTGTTTGAGTACCTGCGCCAAAGGTGTTTCTGCAGGCGTAACTTGTGAAATAATATTCTGTGTAGTCGCACAGCCTGACAATAACGCAACACCCAATGCGGAAACCGTGATTAAACGCAACATAACTCCTCCAAAATGTTGATTATTATTTATGCTTCTATGATGCCTTGTTCGAGCAGAAACGCTAGAACAGAAATGTAAAATTAAAACAGCGGCATAAAAAAACGCATCACGAGGATGCGTTTTTCAATTCACTTAAATAAATGAAAGGCGAAAGGAATTACAAATCAAATAATTTGCCTGGGTTCATAATGCCTTGAGGGTCAAAAACCTTTTTCAACGCTTTCATATATTCAATTTCTTCAGCTGAACGTGAATATTCCAAATATGGTTTTTTGGTCATGCCTACACCGTGTTCTGCAGAAATAGAACCATCATATTTCTTCACAGTATCAAATACATACTTATTTACCACCTGACATTTGGCAAAGAATTCGTCTTTGCTTAAATCGGCAGGTTTTAGAATGTTCAGGTGCAAGTTACCATCACCAATATGACCGAACCAGCAAATTTCAAAGTCAGGATAGTTTTCTGCCACAATTGCATCAATTTCTTGAATAAATGCAGGAACATGAGTAATCAATACTGAAATATCGTTTTTGTATGGAATAAACGGTGCAATCGACTCAGAAATGTCTTCACGCAAACGCCATAAGCTTTCAACTTGGTCTAAGCTTTGGCTCAATACGCCATCCATTACCCAGCCTTGTTCCATACAGTGTTCGAAAATTTCCATCGCCTTGTCCATAATTGGCTCAAATGGCGCTTCAAATTCGAGCAACACGTAAAATGGACATTCGGTTTCAAATGGACGTTGCACATGACCATGATCCAAGACCTTTTGCATCGCCAATTCACCAAAGAATTCAAATGCAGTCAAATCAATTTTGGCTTGGAAAGCATGTAATACAGGCATCACCGAATTAAAATCAGGTACGCCCAACACCATCACTTGTAAATCTTGCGGTTGGCGTTCTAGCTTAATTTCAGCTTCGGTCACTAAGCCAAGTGTGCCTTCACCGCCAATAAATAAATGTTGCAGCGCATAACCTGTTGCGTTTTTGATCATGCCTTTGTTCAGACGCAGGATATCTCCTTTGCCTGTTACCACAGTCAGACCCAACACCCAGTTACGGGTCATGCCGTATTTAATGACTTTAATACCGCCCGCATTGGTACCAATATTACCGCCAATTTGTGAAGAACCTGAAGATGCAAAATCGACTGGATAATACATGCCTTGTTCTTCGGCATAGTTTTGTAGTTGCTCAGTCACCACACCCGCTTGCACACGTACCATACGGTCTGCAGGGAAAAATTCCAAGATTTGGTTCATCTTGTCCATGCTGACTACAATTTCACCATTGGCTGCCACCGCACCCGCAGATAAACCTGTACGTCCGCCCGATGGAGTAATGGCCACATTAAACTGATTCGCCAGTTTTACAATGGCTTGTACTTGCTCTGTGCTTGATGGGAAAACGATGACCGATGGGTTCGGATCAAAATGCTTTGTATGGTCACGACCCCAGTTTTGGAGGCTATCGGCATCCGTTTTAATACGGTTTTCACCGACTATTGCCGTTAATTGGGTCAATAACTCAGGGGTTAAAGCGACTGGAGCATTCATCGTTTGCAGACCTAGCAAGAATTAAACAGGAAGAAAAGCGGCTGTCTGCATATCTTGATCAATTTGAAGATACTGCAGACTAAATATGTGCATCAAAGCAACAGCGTGGGTTGGCTTTCATGTGTGCCGCTTATTATAAGCGATTTTTTTGAAAAACCTGTGAATATTGGCAATTCCGATAATATAACGTGGTAAGAACAGGGTAATTTTGGGCAATATTTCTGAAAGAGATTATATCTGACAAAAAATACCTGCACTCTTGGTCATAAAGGAAATGTATATCGACCCGTCTCCTATGTTATCATACCGCCACTAAATTTGGCCTTTGTAGCGGAGCCGTAATGAGCCAACATCTTTCACTACCTAAAGATAAAATTCGTTTCTTGTTGTTAGAAGGCGTACACCAGAACGCAATCGACGTGTTAAATGCAGCGGGTTATACCAACATCGATTATCGTAAAACAGCGCTTGAGGGCGATGCGTTAAAAGAAGCGATTAAAGATGCGCATTTCATTGGAATTCGTTCACGTACACAGCTAACTGAAGAAGTTTTTGAAGCTGCGAACAAACTGATTGCGGTAGGTTGTTTCTGTATTGGTACAAACCAAGTGAACTTAACTGCAGCAATGGAACGTGGTATTCCAGTTTTCAATGCCCCTTATTCAAACACCCGTTCGGTTGCAGAATTGGTATTGGCTGAAGCAATTTTATTGCTACGTCGCGTACCTGAAAAATCAACCGATACACATGCAGGTGGCTGGAACAAGTCTGCTGTAGGTTCATTTGAAACACGTGGTAAAACTTTAGGTATCGTGGGTTACGGTTCAATCGGTTCTCAACTTTCAGTATTGGCTGAAAGCTTGGGTATGCAGGTCATTTATTATGATGCTGTGACCAAGTTACCGTTAGGTAATGCACGTCAAGTTGGCTCTATGGGCGAATTATTGGCAAATGCTGACGTGGTTTCTTTACACGTTCCAGATGTACCCTCTACCCGCAATTTCATGGCAAAAGAACAATTTGCACAAATGAAAGAAGGCGCAATTTTCATTAACGCGGCACGTGGTACTTGTGTGGTGATTGAAGATTTGGCAGATGCCATCAAGTCTGGTCATATTGCAGGTGCTGCAGTTGACGTATTCCCGAAAGAACCAAAAGCCAATGGTGAAGAATTTGTTTCCCCACTACGTAACCTACCAAACGTGATTTTAACACCGCACGTGGGTGGTTCGACCATGGAAGCGCAAGCGAACATTGGTTTAGAAGTGGCAGAGAAATTTGTTGCATATTCAGATAAAGGTATGACTTTGTCTGCAGTGAACTTCCCTGAAATTGCACTGCCATTGACTGAAGGCAAGCACCGTTTATTGCATATTCACCAAAATATTCCAGGTGTATTGTCTAAAATCAACAACTTGTTTGCTGAACACGGCATCAACATCTCTGGTCAATCACTTATGACCAAAGGTGATGTCGGTTATTTAGTGATGGATGTTGATGCGACTGCATCTAAAGAAGCACTAGATACTTTACACGAAGTTGAAGGCACAATTCGCGTACGTGTCTTGTTCTAAGACCACACGCTGGTGCTACAAAAAACCACAGTCTTAGCACTGTGGTTTTTTATGCCTGATCTATGAGTAACCTTGAGTTGCCACAGCCCTGTATTTTTAAACTTGCTATAATCTGCCTGACCTTCCCATTTCCACACTGTTGAGTATTTTTCTGCCCCATGCCAAACGCCCAACTCACTGCGGTGTTGTTCATGGTTTTATCCATGATCTCCTATCAAATCAGTGCTTCTTTTGCCAAACAATTGTTTCAGGTGCTTGACCCGCTTACTGTGACGATTTTGCGACTGTGCTTTGCCAGTGTAATTGTGGCAATCATGTTTCGCTCATGGCAAATTCTGTCGCGGCTCGCACATTTAAAATGGCGTGATTTATTGTGCTATAGCGCCGCCTTGGGCTTAATGAATATTCTGTTTTATCTGTCTTTGGGCAAGTTGCCGCAAGGTATTGCGGTGGGTTTAGAGTTTGTCGGGCCTTTGGGCTTAGCTTTATTGTCCATTCAAAACCGTAAAGATTATGTCTGGGTATTGTTGGCAATTTTAGGCATTATTCTTATGGTGCCTTGGGGGAAAGCGCAAGGTGATCATTTTAGTCTGTTTGGTACAGCATGTGCCTTAGGTGCAGGATTGTGCTGGGCTTTTTATATTTATTTTGGGCAAAAAGTGGTGCAGCAAAATATTGGCATGCACGCGCTGACCATCGCCATCAGTATTTCGGCTTTGGCTTTGATTCCATTCGGACTGTATAACAATCCCCCCGCACTGTTTGAAACCCAGTATTGGGGCAAGGCGCTTGCCATTGCAGTGCTTGCCACGGCCATTCCTTATGCGCTGGATTTACAGGCCTTAAAACAACTCAGCAAAATGAGTTATGGCACACTTTCCAGTTTATCGCCTGCTTTGGCTGCACTGACAGGCTTGGTATTGTTGGGTGAGAAAATTACTTCACTGCAATGGCTCGCGTTATGCTGCATTATGTTAGCTTCGGTGGGCGTTACTTTTAGAGCAGTAAAAAAATCCAAACAGCCGCAGAATGTTTAAACCAAACTGTTTTTAGACATCTGTTGGTATTTTTCATATTCTGCCAAATATTGCTTGGCTAGACTTTGTTTTTGCTGTTCAGATAAAATTTTGCCTGCCTGCTGAAAAAAACCGTGTTCTTCTTCTTTTAAATGATGATGGACTTTTTCTGACAATTGTTTAGCTACAGCCAACCAGCCTGTATTGCTCATTTCAGTTTCGGTCAACTGTTCTAGCAACTCATCAATTTCATGATGTTCAGACAAGGCATGGCGGGTAATATTCAACCCTGCATCCATCATCATCAAAGGGATATAAAAATAACGGTCTTCTGCCACAGCATGGGCAAACAACTCATTTTTGAGTTGCTCAAAATAGTCTCTACGCTCAGGACTATCGCCCGAAGTTTGAATGAGTTGGGTGGCTAAATCTCGTTGAATCTCGTGACTCTGGCGCAAAGCTTCAAAAATATTCATGTGCAGACCTCTTGTTTTAAACCGATGCTGGTTGGCAAGCAAATGTCACTGGCTAACGCAACGCTCGGTTTTATTGTCGGTTTTTAATTTCAGTTTTTAGCTCTAATTACTGTATAGGGCATGGCGCTGAAATCCTGCAAAGATTTGTATGAGAAACTTTACGTCTGCATAGCACAAGTTTAAACAGACTATCTCACTGCATTTTAAAGATTTAACACTCGTTTAGGCACCAAGCGTTTTTTTTCGGTAATTTCAGCCAAGCCTAAACAACGCTCACCATCAAAAACCAATACTTGCGCAGCAGCGGGATGCTCGATATTACTTTCCATGCCTCGGCTAAAATATTCGGCCCGACCTTCAGGCACCTGAACCTGTGGAAAATGCTGTACAGGCGCATAAGCAGGCAGTAATAAGGCTTCACGTTCCGCTTCGCTTAAACTTTCCAAATATTCAATGCTATAGCTTGGAATCAGGTCAAAATGCCCCGTTTTAATCCGATGCAAATAAGTCAGGTGTCCATAAGTGCCTAAAGCTTTGGCAATATCTTCACCCAACACACGAATGTATGTACCTTTGGAACAGGTCACATCCAGCGTGATACTGTTTTCGGTAAATGACAGTAACTCAATCGCATAAATGGTAACTGGGCGTGCTTCACGTTCAATTTCAATGCCTTGACGTGCCAGCTCATATAGCGGACGACCTTCTTTTTTTAAGGCAGAATACATGGGCGGGACTTGCATAATATCGCCCTGAAACTTCGTCAAAACCTGTTCAATTTTTTCTTGGCTCAAAGCTGGCACAGCTTGCTGTAACAAGACTTCACCTTCTACATCTCCTGTCGTAGTGCTATGCCCGAGTTGAATGGTGGTCTGATAGCGTTTTACAGAATCAAGTAAATAATGTGAAAACTTGGTCGCTTCACCTAAACAAATAGGCAACAAACCTGAAGCCAATGGGTCTAATGCCCCAGTATGTCCTGCTTTTTGCGCCCGAAACAACCAGCGTACTTTTTGCAAAGCCGCATTGGAACTAATCCCCAAAGGTTTATTTAATAAAAACACACCACTAATGGCACGACGCTGAATTTTAGCCGCAGATGATTTCATAGCAAAAAGTAAGTTAAAGCAAAACTGCGTCATGGTAACAATCTGCCGAGATAAATGACAACTTTTCTAGAACAGCTACCAACTTTTATGGCATATTGAAACCCGATTAAAAAAATAAAACGGATGAAACAGGTGCATCGGAATGCAGAAAAATAAAATATGGGTTGTTTTAGCTGTTGTTATTCTAGCCATTGCCGCATTGGTGTATTGGCTGATGCCGCAGTCAGGCACATCTGAATCTACTTCTCGTGAACAGACTTCAGATACACAAAGTGCAGAAAAGATACGCATGCAGCAGGCCATGCACAATAACGCTGCCGCGTCATTTTTAAGTCCAAGCCAGCAAGATACCGAAATCAATTGTCAGCTCAGACTAGATTCAAGCAACCGCCTGATCGTTAATGAACAAACCCGCAATTGTTTTGAATATTTTATTACCCAATATGGCGAAAAGAGCCTTGAAGCAATCAGCACAGATTTTAAAGCCTATATCACGCAAAGCCATAAAGAACCTGCTTTATCGCAAATTTTAGATTTATGGCAGCGTTATTTAGACTACAGAAATGCGTTGGGGCAACTGCAAGCACCGAACTTGAGTCAGGAAGATCCACAATATTACCGCAGCATTTTTAGCAATATGCAAAACCTGCGTAAACAGTATTTTTCAGATTATGAAATTGAAGGTTTATTTGGTACGGAAGATATCTACACCGAATACACCTTAAAACGCATGGCGGTGATGGATGATAAAAAATTGTCCGAAGCTGAAAAAGCGCAAAAATTACAGGAATTATTTAAACAACTCCCGCAAGATTGGCAGGAGAATTTAGAGCAGTTAAATACTTTACAGGATTTGCGCAGTTTAACCGCAGCAATTAAAGCACGTGGCGGTTCTGCCGCAGAAATTCGTGACATGCGTCTAAACTTGGTAGGCCCAGAAGCTACCCAGCGTTTAGAACAGTTAGATGGGCAACGCAGTCAGTGGAAATCACGAGTAGAGGATTATTTAAGTACGCGTGATCAAATCATGCAAAGTGGAATGAATGATCAAGCCAAGCAACAAGCCGTGAAACAATTACGCGGACAGCATTTTCAAAATCCACAAGAGCAATTGCGTTTAGAAACCTTTGAACAGGTACATGATCAAGGTGGAAAATTACCTTTTGCTGACTAACATATCTACATAGGAAACTGGGGCATTCAACATGCCCTATTTTTATGCCTGAAAAGCTGTTTTAGTACAAACTCACCACAACGATTTAATATACAAATGTCTATAAATATTAAATAGATATCAATATGCATGTAGATTTACAAATCTCTGGGACAATGCGCAATAACTGTCCCCAAATGATATGTTTTTTCTAAATTACGCATGAAAAAATACCTGAGCGTACAAAAAATAGTCGAGGATGACTCACAATAATGTGCCGTAACCAACGGCAATTTGCATATCTGAGCTTTCAGGAGGGAAGCGAAGCCACCACTTCACTTGTAATAAAAATAAAGAACACAGGATTGTTTTATGACCATCATCTCTAACATACGGGCAATTACATTGGCTGTCACTAGCTGCTTGCTCGGTTCAATGGGTGTCGCTCAAGCTGCTCCAAGCGTGTTGCCTATTCAGGAACAGGCCAAATCTGACTATGCCAAAACCAAATATCCATTGCTCATGGTACACGGCTGGCTCGGATGGTCACGCATTGGCAATGAAACCTTTAATATGGATTATTGGTATCAAATTTTGCCAGATATGGCACGTAATGGCGCAACCGTATTTGCCGCACAACTCTCCCCTGCACACCGTACTGAATTTCGAGGTGAGCAACTGATTGCCCAAGTCGAAGAAGTCATGGCAATCACTGGCAAATCCAAAGTCAATTTAATTGGTCACTCACATGGTGGCCCAACAGTACGTTATGTAGCTGCGACCAAACCTGAATATGTGGCATCAATTACGGGCGTTGCAGGTACATTCCGTGGCTCCAAAGTTGCCGATGATATTCAAAATAATCGTTTATCACGCACCGCGTTTAATATTTTAGGCGACTATATGGTGGCGCCTCTCATTACTTGGGCGCAGCAACAGCCAGACATGCCTGTCGATTTTGATGCATCGATGGCTTCTTTAACCGAAACAGCGTCTGCAGATTTTAACCGTCGTTTTCCAACCACAGCCTTGGCCGCAAATTGCAGCAGCAGCGGTGCCAAAGTAGATCGCGGGATTCATTACTATTCATGGACAGGTGTAGCACAAGCCACCAATTTACTGGATATTGACACTGTTTTAATGCAACTCGGCCCACTGTCTTATGGCAATTTAGACAACGATGGTATGGTCGCACGTTGTAGTACCCACATTGGACACGTCATTCGTGACAACTACCGACTAAATCATACCGACCTTGCCAACATGATGTTTGGCTTAACGGGCTTGTTTGCACCTGACCCAGTTGCACTGTATCGACAACATGCCAACCGATTGAAATTACAAGGTTTGTAATAGTAAAGCTCATTTCAATCTTGGCAAAACCATCTTCCTGTGCTTGAAATTCAAGTGCAGGAAAACCTTTAAAAACAACTGATGTTTCAACAGCCATTAATCATTCAGAACTTGCAATCTTGCAAATTTCCTGAATAATGATATTTGACAATAGATATTGTCATGCTAGGAAAGCACAATAAAATAGAGGATGTTATATGAAATATGGATTATTCATTGCAGGCTTAATCGCAGCCAGTACCCTCAGTACTGCGCACGCATCCAATGCAGAACAGGTCAAATCTAACTTCGTAATCTCCAGTTATGCCAAAACCAAATACCCAATTGTGTTTACTCACGGTATGGCAGGTTTTATCAATATTGGTGGAGATCAGTTAGGGGTCGACTATTGGTACCAAATTTTACCCAATTTAGCACGTAACGGTGCCAATGCTTGGGCAACCCGTGTATCTCCATTTAACTCATCAGAAGTTCGTGGCGAACAATTGGCACAACAAGTCGATGAAATTCTTGCAATTACAGGTGCAAGCAAAGTCAACTTAATTGGTCACTCACATGGTGGGCCAACCATTCGTTATGTTGCAGGTGTAATGCCGTCCAAAGTCGCATCACTGACTGCAGTCGGTGCACCCAATAAAGGCTCGCCTGTGGCAGACTTTATTTTGAATGTACAAGGTACACCACTCGAAAAACCATTAATTGATATGGTCAATTTAGTGTCTAAAACCATTACTTGGGCACAGGGTTTAGATCCAAATAGCTATCCACATGACTCATTGGCAGGTGCCAACAGTTTGAGCACCACAGGTTCAGCACAATTTAACAGCAAATTCCCAATGGGTATGCCAACGACAAGTTGTGGTGAGGGCGCTTATCAAGAAAAAGGCATCCAGTTCTATTCATTTACGGGCAATACGGCTGTCACTAATTTACTCGATCCAGACTCAGCCATGCTGGCAACCAGTTTATTGATTGATGCGGGTCGTGATAACGATGGTCTGGTTTCACGCTGTAGTGCCAAATTTGGTAAAACCATTCGTGACAATTACTATTGGAATCATTTAGATGAAGTAAACCAACTGCTGGGTTTAAAAAGTATTTTTGCCTCAGACCCTGTCGATGTCTATCGTCAACATGCCAACCGTTTAAAATTACAAGGTTTATAAACTCAACGATCAGACAAAAAAATGCGCCTCAAGGGCGCATTTTTTTGCAGTAAAGCAAAGTTAAAATTAACCTTGTTTACGCGCTGGCAACTTTTCACGAATACGTGCAGCTTTACCAGAAAGTTCACGTAGGTAGTAAAGTTTAGCACGACGAACGTCACCACGACGTTTCACTTCAATTTTAGCAACGATTGGAGAGTGAGTTTGGAAAACACGCTCAACACCAACACCGCTAGAAATTTTACGTACTGTGAACGCAGAGTTCAAACCACGGTTTTTCTTCGCAATTACCACACCTTCAAATGCTTGAAGACGCTCACGATCACCTTCTTTTACTTTTACTTGAACGATAACTGTATCGCCTGGTGCAAAAGCTGGGATGTCTTGCTTAAGCTGTGCATTTTCAACAGCTTGTACTAAAGGATGCTTACCACTCATGGGGTATCTCCAGTATGTGTGGGTCAGAAGAGGTCTGATTTCCACTGGGTCTAGAGGCTAAAGCGCATAGGCCCGATTGACTTTCCCTTTATGCCTGACCGCTTCAATGCATAAAGAGCCTATTTAAGACTACAAACCAACTGCCTGTAGCCATGGTGCTTAGATAAACCAATTATTTGGTCTACCCTTGCGAATCTTTTAGCCATTTTTTTTGCTGCTTGCTCAACTCAACTTTTTCAATCAACTCAGGTCGACGCTCTAAAGTCCGTTGATAACGCTGCAAAAACCGCCATTTTTCAATATTGGCATGATGACCCGACTTTAATACTTCAGGCACATCCAACCCTTCAAAATGGTCTGGCTTGGTATATTGTGGGCAATCTAAAAGACCATCCACAAATGAGTCTTGCACATGAGATTGTTCATCAGACATTGCACCCGGAAGTCTTCGGATAATACTGTCTAACAACACCATCGCTGGTAGTTCACCGCCCGATAAAACGTAATCGCCAATCGACCATTCCTGATCGACATAATGCTGAATTAAACGCTCATCGACACCCTCATAACGACCACACAATACAATTAATCCATCATATTCAACGAATTGCTGTACTGCAGTCTCATTTAGGGTTTTGCCTTGTGGTGACATATACACCACTGGCACATGAACTGCACCCGCTTGCTGTGCAAGATTTTTGGCATTCTGGATTGCTTGCGCCAAAGGCTCTGCCATCATCACCATACCTGGACCACCACCAAATGGACGTTCATCCACCCGTTTGTAGTTGCCCTGTGCATAATCACGTGGATTAATACAATGAATTTGCATCAAGTCACGTTTTGCTGCACGTCCGCTAATACCGTAAGCTGTAATCGCTTCAAACATTTCAGGAAAAAGCGTAATGACTGCAAAAAACACCGCAGACTCCTCTATTTTCCTGCTCTGCGAATCCTGAAAGGATTAATAATCTACGCCCCAATTCACGTAGATGCGACCCGCTTCGAGATCAACGCGTTGTACCACATCTTTATGCCATGGAATCATACGCTCTTCGCCATCGACGCTATCGGCAGTTGCGCGAACCACCATCACGTCATTGGCACCTGTTTCAAACAGTTCATGGATTTGACCGAGGTTCACTTCTTGTTCGTCATCGTCCAGACCTAACACTGTTAGACCTTTTAAATCAGACCAATAATACTCGTCCACGCCCGGTTGAGGCAGTTGCGCTTTTGAAATCCAGATATTTGCGCCAACCAAGTTGTCTGCTGCGGTACGATCACTCACACCTTTTAAGCTGACCACCAAGCCTTTGCCATGTGGTTTCCAACGTTTTACATCGACCATTTGCCAACCTGCTTTGGTCTCAATGTACCAAGGCAGGTAGTCAAATATGTTGCTCATGGGTTCTGTATTGGAATAGACCCAGAGCCACCCATTTAATCCATAAGCTGAACGTAGCTGTCCAATCTGAATACGATCTTCGGGCACATTCTGTGTTGGTGTCATGGGCTAACCTACTACTTAATTTGTAAAAATTATGCAGCAGCTGCAGCTTTCTTCGCTTGAGCAGCTAAAGAAGCAACACGTTCAGACGGTTGAGCGCCTTGAGCAACCCAGTGTGCAAAACGGTCAGCATCTAAACGAAGTTTTTCTGCTTTACCTTGAGCTGTTGGGTTAAAGAAACCGATACGTTCGATGAAACGACCGTCACGCGCATTGCGGCTGTCAGTTACAACGATTTGATAGAATGGACGCTTTTTAGCACCACCACGAGTAAGACGAATAACTACCATGATACAACCTTATAGTTTTTACGGATTATCCCTGTATCGACCATCGATACATTTCAAACCCCTTTCATAGAGGGCAGTATTTTACGTGAAATTTGCCCTGAATGAAAGATCTAAACGTATTTATCCGCAGATTTGAATTTATTTATTTTCCGTCCCAGTTGGAAGTTGCGGATGGAACACAAGCCGTACCGCTATTGATATCAGAACCTTTAGTCCAACAACGCTGCCCACGATGATTTAATACCAAATGACCATCCGTACTTTGTGATCCTGTTGGTGTTGCAGTTAAAGTCCAACTACCAAGCCCCTGATCTGATAATGCAATCGTATATAAAGGCGTTCCTGATGAAGGTATTTGGTTCGTCACACCAACATCTGCTAACGTAACAAAACTGCCATCTGCTTTTTCAAAGCTAAAACGAGCAATTTTATACTTCTGCAACCTACTCGCAATATCCATCATTGTACTTTGCGCATCTATTCTTTTCGCTCTCCGCACTGAGTCTTGGTATGATGGATAGGCTATTGCGGCCAAAATAGCGATAACTGCCACTACAATCATCAATTCGATGAGCGTAAATCCAGAGAAGTGTTTTTTCACCATGTCTCACTCCCTGTCGCCTCTGTTCCACAACCTGTGAATGTCACATTGCTGCTGGTTTTATTTTTACAACGAATTCCATTACTACTCATTAAGAATGTAAAGTTTCGACCATCATTGTGCACAGCACGTATTACCCAACTCGTTCCACTTGCTGCTGCAACCGTAAGAGCTGGATTTCCCGTAGCACCATCTCTAACCACAAAAGTATAGTTTTGAACAGTATTTGGAGTAAGATTAAAACCTAAATAATTAAAATTACGCGATTTCCAACGTTCAAGCTCACTTGCTAAACGCTGCACTTCCTGCTGTGCTTGTGCTGCGTTAGCTCTACGTGCATATTCCTGATAACTTGGAATAGCGATTGCTGCAATAATTGCAACAATCACCACCACAACCATCAGCTCAATTAAGGTAAAACCTTTTTGGATAGATAATGTGTTGTTCATATACCTCTCCTTTACCTAATTAAACTGTTTTTTTCATACCAACGTTGAGGAATTAAGCACATTTGGGTAGCTTGGCCAACGCCACCCGCACCAGTAGTAGTAACTAAAATTCGTCCACCAGTATTGGCACAATAATTTAAGCTACTTGCTACTTTATCTTCATTCTTGGTAGTTTCGTCAGGGTTATCACCACCTTCATCATCACCGCAATCATCACCTACACACTTATTATCATTACCTGTAGTGATATTTTGGATACCAATCCCAATAGGCACACCTCGCCCGCCCTCTTCACTTGACTTACACTGACCAAAAGGCATACAGAAGGTGGTCATAAAGCTTTCGCCTTTCACCCCGGCACCACAATCTCCTGAAATACCAGGTTTACTACTATCAAATGTTGAAACATATAAACGATAGTTCATTACTAAAGGTGTGCCAAAGACTTTTTCACTTTGTAATTTATAATCATCACAACCCTTTTTGGTACCATCACTTCCAGCAACACAGTTATTAAATTGGTAGTACCAACCATTAGTTGAATATGGAGCAACTGGTGTTGTATTACTATAACGATTATCTTCAGTTAGCAAAGCTAAACCAGTAATATTTTGAGTATTTAAACTACTTGCCGTATATAAGTCTTTACGTGCTACATCTTTATCGTAAAGATTATAAACCGCATCATAACTTACACCTGTAGTCCCTACGGTATAGCTTTGTAAAGGCTGACTACGATTACCACTACCTATTGAAATAACTGCGAATGTTGTGCCTTTTTCATTATAAATTGAAAAGCTTGGCATATCATAAAAACGTGGACTTTTTTCAGCATTGTTTAAATCTAGCAATCGCACAGGTGTTCTTGCAAACCCTCCCAGCTTGGTTGCTTTATTGTTTAAATCAATACGAAATACCTGCCCCCCCAAATCTCCAAAATATAGATGATCAACCAAATCATCACCATCGCGGTCTACGGTGCGAATTTCACCCACCACACTATATTTTAAATCATCATGATGTGTTTTTATTACGCCTGTATCTGTAGTTGCGCTACTGCTTGTACCTGCATTGGCACTTGACCACCATAATAAACTTCCAGCATCACTACCTTCAGCACTAAACATATAAACGCCAGCGCCTTTTTTGTTAGCTTGATTGTAGTTGTGGTTTTCATAACCACGATCATAGCCACCACCAACAAACATCACCAACTTACGTTTACCAGCCCAATTAACATAGCCAATACTTGGTTTAGACCAACTTTCACCCATATAACTCAAAGGTCCTGAAGTTGCAGCATCAGGATTAATGTGAAAATTTAGCTTAGGTGCATCAATATTTTGCAAATCCAGAGAGTAATAACTGCGCCCACCCATACGTAGACCACCAAATGCAAGTTGCTTGCCTTTTTGATTTATGCCTTTACCTGTACCTACAGTTAAATTACCAGAACTATCAATTACATATTCGGTATGCACAGTCCAAGGTCCATCTATACCATAATAGAGATGATTAACTCCCCCATTAGTTAATGTGTAATCTGTAAAACCTTTATATTGATTATCAACCATTTCATTTGGCACAAATGCAAACTTTTCTTGTCCAGTCTTGGCATCCACAACATGTAACAAACCTTGCGTGGTACCAAAAAGTACATAATCGTCACGGTTGGTTGAGCCAATTGTTTTAGTGGTTAAGTTGTAAGTTACTTTACCTTTATTGGTTACAAGCACAGGAAGGGAGTGCATCACAGCACCTACTTGGCGAAGCTCTGGTCTTAATATAGCTGTATTTAATTCAGGATCACCAGCATCAATCCGATACCCTAACAAACTCATTAGATAGTCACGTTTTGGGTCATCTGTATAAGTAGTATCGGTCAAATAATTAAGATTGACTGTTCGCAATGTTGTATTACTGCCAGTAAAACTTGCTGATGTACCAGTGCCACTACCTACGCGATTTGTTAGCAATTTACGTTGTACAGTGCCATCGTCTGCACTACGTAATTTTAGTTGTGACCACACACCTCCTCGAGCAGAAAATTTACGACTACCAAGCGTATTTTCATCTGCATCTGCAGTTGTCGTATTGTCGCTAATAGCATATGCCCAAGAATCATATACAGCAGATAACAATTTACCATTATCATCATAAGTAGGTTCAATCAAACGGCCACGACTATCATGTACATTGCGATTATTTTTACCTTGAAGCCTACCATTAGCACCAACGGTATATTTTTTCAAGTTTCCAACCCAAAGACTATAATTTTTGTCGGGTGTTGGCTTAAACTGTTGATAGTAAGCATCATCTTGTAAAATGACAGGGTTAAGAGCATCCTTCGGAATAGTCGGTGAACCTGTAGTCACAGATGGAATCTCAGCTCCCAAATCCCCTAAGAATGAATTCACACTATTTACAATATCTTCTGAGCTATTACCTGAATACCATCCTCCTTCTCCAATTACCCCCCAATATGCTGCCGCTTCTTGGTCTGACAAGTTCGTTCTTATCAGTACATTACCATTACTATCCCTTTTAATATTACCGTTACTATCCAGTTGTAAAAATGGTTCTAAATTTTCTTCTTGAGATAAAGCCTTATTAAAAGATTCTATCGAGTTAAAATCAGAGCCAAAACCAACGACTGCTGTTTTGATTTTTAAACCCAATGGATTTTTAGTTGAGTCTAGTAGATTTTTAGTAAAGTTATGCACACAGTCCCAACCTGTACTAGAGTTTGTACAACTTAAGGTTGAACTTTTCTCCCCTAGTGCAGCTTGCATCAACCCTTTCGCATTTCCGTTATTATTAGGCACACCATCGGTTAGTACATAAATACCTTGTCCACTACATTGTTTAATCTCATTACTCTGAATCAAAGACGCTGGAGAAACATATAAAGTCCCGGCAGTATTTTTAGTCGCAGGATAAGAATACACGAAACCACTATCTGTAGTTTCGGAAGGAATGCTTTTATTTTCAAAAGCACAAGAACCACTTATTCCATCTTCTGTACATGATTTATCATAATTTAAGGTAGTAGGATTTACAGTACTAGCCTCCCCCCACTCATTACAACCACCCGCATTATATTCGGTACAGGTCTTATAATTTGGCGTCGTTGATTGAACTGAAGCCTCCTTGAAATAATAGGTAGTTTTGTTTACTTTTTCATTTTTCAGTGCTGTGGCCACATTTTTTTTCACCGTATCAGAACTACCTGTACAGCTTGAAGTGGTTGTTACACCTGTATCACCATTACATTTGTAATATGTTTTCCCACTTTTACGATACATATACGTTTTTACTGATGAAGTGCTAGGATAATACCTAAAATACATAGGGATACTGACAGTTGTTGCTCCTGTTGTTCTGGTTCCAAACAAATATGCAGCTGTTTCAGCATAAGCATTTGCTGTCGGTGTTCCACCCCTTGCCCCTAATACAGCAATTTCATTCAATAAAATCTGGCGCTGAGTCACTCCATTGACTTTTTCACCTAACGGTCGTGCGGGAATCCGGACCTGGCCACTGACATTATCTGCAGTGAGTGGCTGTCCATCCTTAAAACTTGTAGGACGTGAATAGGTGGATAATCCGATCACTTTAGTATCGTCTAATTTAACAATACCTTTTGAGGTGTTTCCATGTAAAAGATCGAATAAACCATCTTTTAAACGTGTGATACGGTCATAATATTTTGCTGTACTTTTCGGTTTATAGTAATAAACAGTATCAGTCCCTGATTGGGTCATTTGGCTTGCATCTTTAGGCAAAACTGGGAGTGATTCCGTACAATCATCCTGATCCGTTGAGCCACTTGGTCCACAACTAAAATACTGATAGTTACCACTCGAGCCTATGCGTTTATAAAAATAAGCATCGTGTTTGACTTTACAATAATAACGTTTATAGACTGGGCTCCCATTAGTAGAGTTTTCATTACTATTGTTATCGACACTCGTACCATCAGGAATATCACAAGAACTTTTGTTACCTAGTTGCTGAGGAGCACCCATACTCCCTGAAATATCCAACATAAACATAAGTGAAATATCACCAGATCTCGCTTCTTGATAAATATCAATATCGCTGGCCTGAGTGATACCACTTGCTATAATGCTGGTACAAACTGCTGCAATACAGGTCACAAGCAATTTCTGACAATAGGATTTTTTTTCTCTATTTTGAATTTGTTTCATCTCGCTATTCCCCATTTATGTAAAATCTTGTGCAATCAAGTATTCAGTAACTTGCGAAGTAAAGGGTATATTCAATTCAGCCAAGCAGTCCGTTACGCTCTGCCGAAATACAGAATTGGTTGCCACAGCAGTTCCAGATGGAATCGTAACCTCGCTCATACGTGAGTTTAAACAGGTATCAATCTGTCCAGCTGTTGCTGTCGTTAAAGTTGGCATAATAGATACAGCAAATACTTTTACAGGTTTATTTTTCTCAAACTTTACACCTTTTTCATCGGTGCCATATTGCATCCCGTAGAAAGGATCATTGTCGGACTGACTTGAAAATTTCACTGCAACCTGTGTCATAACAGCACGACGCCCACTGGTAAAAAAGTTACCTGTCGTCGCTGAAACACTACAATATCCGTCTGTGCCTAAAGTATTATTCGTTGGTGTAGAACTGCCTGCTTCCCACGTCATTAAACTGGCTCTGCTAATATCAAAAAAAGTATCTTCTTCTCCTAAAAAGCAAAAGACCAACTCTTTATCTTTATTAGCAGCGCCATTGATATAACCAAACATCCCACTAGCACTTAAGCTTTGAATTAGATTCTCTTCTCGCTCAATATTAAAAAAAGCTGCATCTGAGTTTTGCATTAATAGCTGTTGTGCTTGGCTATTCGTAGCAACATTTAATGAAACCAAACCTTGTCTTATCGCTAATGTTCCAATAACAGTAATCGCTAGCAGCATAATCATGACAACTATTAGTGTTGCGCCACGCTGTGATGTATAAAACTTCATTATCTTTCTCCAAACGTGTTACGCAATGCAACTGTTTGAGAAACAACTTCTCGTACATATTTAGGTGCGTTCGCTGCTGGAGTTCTTATTTTGACATGCTGATCTAACACCCAAAAAGTTTGATCATCCGAAACCATTGCATCCCCTCCAACCGCCTGATTGGAACGCACTAAAGCACCAATTTGTACGGATAAAATACGAGGACGTGAACCTGCTGCAAGCCCCATATAGTCATTGATAGACATATAACGATAACTATTATTATTTTGAACACCCAATTGGACTCTAAAATGATCAACTCGCTTCATAATAATTTGCCCCGTACTTGCACCAAAGTTAGCTGTACCTAACACCTGAGATGGAGCCCCTCCTTCTACACGAGTTACACCTGTTTCTGTTAAGGCATAAAAACCCGCTTCACATGCGAGCGCCAATGGCTGATTAGGCTCATTACCTGCATTATTATCAGTTCTTAAGAAATAGCGTTGCACGATCATTTGCCGCCCGAAAGGCATATTTCCACCAGGATTTTCCACGCTAAACCTTAACTCCTGCCCTTCACAATCAAACCCTCCAACCCACTCATCATCATTTGTAGCAGCTGTGCCTTTATCATCTAAAACATATTGTGGTGTGAATTGAATCGTAAGCTGATCACTAAGTATATCTGTACCTGTGGCATTACCTTCAGCATCTTCACCTATTTGCTGTACGTTTGATGCTCCAGTCCACACAGGAACTCCTCCTGGTGACATTCCCTGACTTCTAGATAATAAGTTTACGTTTGCGGTAGTACCCACAATCGTTTTATAAAGATTACTTAAAGGAATAGCATCAACTGCAGGTGAGGTAGCTGTTGCTGGAACAGCAGGGATTTGAGTAGCATTAACAGAAGAAGTTAAAACCATGCCACCATATTTGGTTTCATCATTTACTTGTGCTGTTGTTGCATTTAAATTGGTTAGTCGAATATCTTTGGCAATGTAATTCAAACCGAAATTGGCATTATCTTGTAAATCAGACATACCTGTTTGTAGAACGTAACTTTTTTGCCCTGTGAGAAATAACATTGTCGCCGCTGCTGCAATAACCAATCCCAATGCAAGTGCAATCATTAATTCTAGTAACGTAAAACCAGAAGCATATCCCCATGATTTATGATGCGACTGAATATCTAGCTTTTCTGCAGAAGAGCTCATTTCATATGTAGGTGTGTTATCTGATGAATAAAATATAGTCATTAATACAACTCCATAATCAAACAAGTTGAAACTGGGTTATAAGCTATACTATTGGTGCAATCTCCATCGCCTGTACCATCTGTAGCAGATGTATCATTCCAAGCTACATAGACACAATTTCGCCCATCATTATTACCTTGACACTCAATGACATTCATTGTCATTCCAACCGATCTTGCGCGCGTTGTTACTTGCGACACATCAAAATCTGCAAGCTCTGCTGGTGAGCAATTAGTCGTAAAACAATTTACTGTTGAAGTTGTCTGACTATCGGGATCGCCCATTTCTTGCATATAAGTTGCTACAACCCCACGATTCACCCTCACTCGCTCCGCCAAATCTCTTGCAATATTAATAGCCTGCACCCTATAGCTACTTTCAGCAGTTGCTTCAACAGCACGGTACTGCAATGCCACAAAGCCTAATACACCGATAGCTAAAACCAACATTGCAACTAATACTTCAACCAAACCCACACCATGTTGATAGTTGTTTATTTTCATTAGCACGTCCCTTCCGTTACTTGTATGGTACCCATCAAAGAGAGACTGATATTTTTAGATTTATTACCACCACTTTCATTACAAATAATAAATGGCTGCCCACTAATATCGGCTGCAAAGTCCTGAATTCCTCCACTTAATTGAAAAGTAATTGTAGTGGGAGAGCCTGTTTTTAACACTGCTTGGCCTCTAGGTGACCAATTTAATCGGTTTGGTGTATCTGCATCTAAAGAGTTCAACCTAACTGTAACTTCTCTACGCTCTAACACAGCTTTAGAACGCGCACTATTCAATTGACCAATCAGTTCCTGCGTACTTCTATTCAAATTTTGATTTTGCAATAAATCCCCAAACGAAGGAGCCGCCATCATCGCGATAATCGCCATCACCGCAATGGTCACCATCAACTCAATTAAGGTGAACCCGTTTTCTTTTTTTCGCATACTCCCCCCAAGACACAGACTTTGCCCTATTAAAAATAATAGCAAACAACTTTACAAAACCCTCACACTTCAGGATAAAAGGCATAAAAAAGCAGATAACCGTCATGCAACAGTTATCTGCCTATTTTTCATCAATTTTTTAAAGTGTTATGTACTTCGCAGTTTAAGCCTGTATTATAGGAATACGTAACTCTTTTGGCAAACTAAAGGTAATATTTTCTTCACGGCCTGCAAGCTCTTCAGGGGCAGTTGCACCCCAGTCTTGCAAACGCTGAATCACTTGTTTAATTAAAATTTCTGGTGCAGATGCACCCGCAGTTACACCAATTTTTGTATTCGGCTGAAACCATGCTTGCTCCAACTCGTCTGCATTATCCACCAAATAGGCGTGTTTCCCCATACGTTCGGCTAACTCGCGCAAACGGTTGGAGTTAGATGAGTTTGGAGAACCAACCACCAACACCACATCACACTGATTGGCCAAGTCACGCACTGCATCCTGACGGTTTTGAGTGGCGTAGCAAATATCGTCTTTACGTGGCCCTTGAATATTTGGATATTTTTGGCGCAAGGCATCAATCACTTTGGCAGTATCATCAATCGACAAAGTAGTTTGCGTCACAAAAGCCACTTTATCTGGATGCTGAACCGCAAGTGCAGCCACATCATCTTCATCTTCCACCAAATAAATTTCACCGCCATTTTTCTTGTCGTACTGACCCATCGTCCCTTCAACTTCGGGGTGTCCTTCGTGACCAATCAAAATCGCCTCTGTGCCTTCACGCGCATATTTGGTGACTTCAATATGTACTTTGGTGACCAACGGACAAGTCGCATCAAATACTTTTAAGCCACGACGCTCCGCTTCTTGCTGCACCGCTTTAGATACGCCATGTGCACTAAAAATCACGATATTGTCATCGGGCACTTCATCTAGCTCATCGACAAAAATTGCACCGCGTTGGCGTAAGTCATCTACCACAAACTTATTGTGTACCACTTCGTGACGTACATATACAGGAGGGTTAAAACACTCAAGGGCACGATTTACAATCGCAATTGCTCGGTCTACACCTGCACAAAAACCACGTGGATTCGCCAATACAATTTCCATAGAACCCTCTATGTTGAAGTTAAATAGGTAGGATGTTTAAAAAATTATGCCAACAAAAGCCATCTTGGCTATTTTGTTTAAGGGGCGTCTACTCTAAAATAGAGAAGATATTTTATCATATCAGGAAAAATATCATGTCGGGTCTATTGTTTGTCGTTTCGGCCGCTTCAGGAACAGGCAAAACATCCCTTGTTAAAGCTCTACTTGAGCGTGTGAATAATTTACACGTTTCAGTCTCTCACACAACACGTGGTCAGCGTCCCGGCGAACTCGATGGTGTGCATTATCACTTCACACAAAAACAAGATTTTATCGACTTGGTAGAACAAGGCGGTTTTATTGAATATGCAGAAGTATTTGGCAACTATTATGGTACCGCGCAAGCGACGGTTAAAGAGCAGTTAGCCAAAGGTCACGATGTATTGCTTGAAATTGACTGGCAAGGTGCTCAGCAAGTACGCAATCTTTTTCCTGAATCGAAGCAAATTTTTATTCTTCCACCAAGTCAGTTTGATTTACGCGAGCGTTTGTCTAACCGTGGCACCGATGCAGTCGATGTAATTGAGCATCGTTTGGGCTGCGCAGTTGAAGATATGCAACAATATGTCAATTTTGACTATGTGATTATTAATGATGACTTTAATAAGGCTCTGCACGATTTAGAATCTGTGATTACGGCTAATCGTTTGGTGATGGCGCAGCAGGCGCATCGTCATCAAGCCTTGATTCAAAAGTTAATTAGCCCGCCAAGCGCGTGATTAAAACTTGAGTCTATAAGCAAAGCACCTTATACTGCACAGTCTGTTTAAATTTATTATTCGAACGAGAATTCTTATGGCACGCGTTACCGTTGAAGATTGTTTAGACCATGTAGACAACCGCTTTGAGCTTGTACTAGTGGCAAGCAAGCGCGCGCGTCAATTGGCACGTCAAGGCATAGAACCTACCGTTGAGTGGGACAACGACAAACCTACCGTTGTTGCTTTACGTGAAATTGCAGAAGGTCACGTTTCTAAAGACATTTTGAAACAACGTGATCAAGATTATCAAACTTCGAGTCTTGACCTCGCACTTTCAGCAAATAACTTGAATTTAGATGGTTTTTCTTTCCAATAAGAACGACTTTCTGAAAAAGCCTAGTTTTTTACTAGGCTTTTTTGTTGTCTGAACTTTAATCTTGCGCTAAAAACCGTTATAACATAAGGATTAAGACCTAATTTTAAATGGTCTAATGACCTTATGTTTTGGTACGAAAAAAATTGACAAGTCATGCAATATGCTTTTCATTATAAGGTCTAACTGTAGATTCGTTATCACTTGTATTTTAAAGGGTGTTATATGCCAGGCACGATGGTTAGCCAAGCCAAACAACAGCTTCAAGCCATGATCGAACCTTACCTGAGTGTAAGTGAAGTCGAACAGGTGCTTACGGCTTGCGATTATGCCGAGCATGCGCATGATGGCGTTACCCGTAAAAGTGGTGAACCTTATGTGCTACACCCGATTGCGGTAAGTTGTATCTTGGCGCACATGCGTTTGGATGCCGACACCTTGATTGCCGCCCTCTTGCATGATGTTATTGAAGATACTGACTTCAGCAAGGATGACATCACGGAGAAATTCGGGCGTACCGTTGCCGAACTAGTCGATGGTGTGACCAAACTTAGCCATTCCAGCGACAAGGAATACAACAAAGCCGCATCGTTCCGTAAAATTCTGCAAGCGACCTTACAGGATCCACGTGTCATTATTGTGAAACTGGCAGACCGCTATCACAACATGACCACTTTAGATGCGCTGCGACCAGACAAACGCGCACGTATCGCCCAAGAAACCTTTGATGTATTTGTACCCATGGCACGTATCGTGGGTATGAATGAAATGGCAGATAACCTTGAACATTTGTGTTATCAAAACCTTGATTTAGATATGTATAACGATGTGCAAGCTGCCCTGTTGCACACCAAGCCAAAACGCTGCGAATACCAATCTAAATGGGAACAAAACCTTGCCGACCTGCTGCAAGACAATCAAATTGCAGGCCGTATTAAAAAGAAAAATAACAACATTGAATTACTGCGCCACTTTGTTAAAAACGATATTGATCTACAAGAACTGACCCACAGCCACGCCTTCGAAATTATTTTACAAAGTATTGCTGACTGTGACCGTTTGGCTGATATTTTACGTGACAGCTTTCAGGTCTTGCATTATGAAGATCATATTCGTCGCCCACTACCAGGTGGCAACCAATCACTCATGATGCGTCTAAAAGGCGAGCAAACCACCTTATCACTCACCATTCAAACTGAACTGATGCGTAAAGCGGCACGTTTTGGTGTGGTCTTGGGTGAAAACGCACCTCAAGCCTGCCGTTCTGCCATTCAAGCCTCTATGAAAAGCTTGAATGTGTTGATTGATGGTGAGTGTGCCAAAACCACATTTAGCGATTTGCTGGATTATCTGCATCAAGAGAAAATTCATGTCTATACCCCGCACGGGCATTTACATGAATTGCCACAAGGTGCAACTGCGGTAGATTTTGCCTATGCAGCCAGTCTGTTCTTAGGCAACCACGCTGTAGGCACAAAAATTAATGGCGAAAGCAAACCGCTTTCGACGCCACTCATTAGCGGACAAGTGGTCGAAATCATCACCGATGTTTTAGCCACACCCAACCCAGATTGGTTGAGTTTTATTAATACCCAAAAAGCCCGTCGTGCACTACAGAATATTTTGCGTGATCAAGATATTGAAGAACAGCGTTTGGTGGGTCAACAAGCACTTAACCGTGCACTAAAACTGTTTAATCACTCGATTCAAGACCTGACCGAAGCAGATTGGTTAAATGTGTTGCAATGGCGTCATATCGACTCCAAAGACCGTTTATTTGAGCAAATTGCAGTCGGTGATTTATTACCGCAGTTGGTGGCAAACCACATTTACGCACTTGATCAGGATAGCAACGAACATTCTGACCGTCTGATTCAAGGTACAGAAGGTATTGACGTCAAATATGCACACTGTTGCAACCCGGTGCTGGGCGATCCAATTCAGGGCAACTTGTCACGTCGTGGTTTGATTGTGCATCGTGCGCGCTGCAACAACTTACTGCATGAGCAGCATCAACATCCTGAAAATATCATGCCGCTACAATGGACTTCAGAAGATGTCGATGACGTGAGTTTTACCGCTTACCTCAGCATTGATATGGATATGAATGACGAACAAATTTCCGATTTGATCTATCAATGCCGTAAAGCGAAAACTGGGGTAGAGATGGTGCGTAGCCACGAAGGCAAAACCCATGTCAATATTGTGGTGAATAACCGTAAGCAAATTGCAAAAATCATTCGTGATTTGCGTATGCATTATGGCTTCCCACGGATTAGCCGTTTAGCGCGTCCCATCAGCATTGTAGAAGAAGCCAAAGCTTGTTAATTCAATGTGTTGCATGGTGATATTGCTGCATATTCAATCGCTTTTGCATAACTGACTCATCAGGCTACTGAAAGGTAGTCGGATGGTCTATCATGTTCGTACATTATTTTAGGAGAAATCAATGTCTCGCCAAGTCATCCATACTGAAAATGCACCTGCAGCAATTGGTACTTACTCACAAGCTATTTTAGTGGGCAATACCGTTTATTTATCAGGTCAAATTGGTTTAGACCCGTACAGCATGGAATTGGTAGAAGGCATTGAAGCGCAAATTCGCCGCGTATTTGATAACTTAAAGGCCGTTTGCGAAGCGGCGGGTGGCTCTTTGGCCGATATTGCCAAGCTCAATATTTTCCTGACCGATTTATCACACTTCCAATTGGTCAATCAGATTATGGGTGAATATTTTGCACAACCTTACCCTGCGCGTGCAGCCTTAGGTGTGGCCAGCTTACCTAAAGGTGCTTTAGTTGAAATGGATGGCGTGGTGATTATCAATTCATAAGTCATTATCATTCAGATACTTAAAAACAAATAAACGATGCCACCTATTAAGTGGCATTTTTTAATTCAAAAACCCAATTACAATAAATGACTTTTCAAATGATTTTTATTGACAAACGATAATAATTATCAATAATAACACTTATCTTATTTCAATTATTGTGGTTGCATTCATGTACGTTTGCTTATGCCGTGGTATTACAGATCAAGACATCAAAGAAGCCGTTGCCAATGGTGCAGAGAGCTATCGTGAAATTCGCGATATGTTTGACTTGGGCACTTGTTGTGGTCGCTGTGCACCTGAAACTCGCGCTATCATTAGCGATGAAATTGCACAAATTGCGTCTCGTCTTGCCGTTGCTGCCTAAAGCTGACGTTTTATTGCTCTCCCGCATTTAAGTATTATAATTTTTACTAGGTTTCCCTCTCCCGCTTCCGACTACAGCAGGTTTTTCTTGGCTTACATTTTTCCACATTGCCTAGCCAATTGTTTTTGATTGCGATTGTCATTTGCGGTCTGGGGTCTATTTATACTTCATCTACGTTTGCGACGACGCATATTTTTTAGCTGATATAAGGCATGGGACAGGAAATTTAGTCATTCTAAATGACTGGCACATAACGCAATAGCAGCAAAAAATATGCTTGTCCTGAAAGGCTGTGGCTAAAACTTTCTCAGATTGCGTTATGAAACTTGGCAATAGTCTCGCTATTCCCTTCGTTTCATGCCTTATCTGCTCAGTTTTAGCCGACAGCGCAAACCATTTATGAAGTATAAATAGCCCCTAAATCACTCGCCATTTTGCCCAGTCTTGTTTAAGATAGAAATATAGATTGCCTTAAGCGGTTTAAGGCAGAAATTGTTGATGGAGTGCTGCAATGAAAGGCAATCGTGATGTGATTAATCAACTCAACCAAGTTTTGTATCATCACCTGACTGCAATTAACCAATATTTTTTACATTCACGTATGTTTAATGATTGGGGCATTGAACAACTCGGCTCGGCTGAATATAAAGAGTCGATTCGTCAAATGAAACATGCTGACAAAATTATTGAACGTATTTTATTTTTAGAAGGGCTGCCAAATTTACAGCACTTGGGCAAATTGTATATCGGTCAGCATACAGTTGAAGTTTTAAACTGCGATGTGCGTAAAGTCCAAGAAAATATTGAAGCGATTCAAAAAGCGGTGGTTTTGGCAGAGCAACAACTGGACTATGTAACCCGTGATTTGGTTCAGGAAATTCTAGAGAAAGAAGAAGAGTACTTAGACTGGGCAACGACACAACTTGATTTGGTTGAAACGGTAGGCATTGAAAACTATATTCAAAGTCAACTCTAAG
>NZ_JAYJLK010000020.1:0-43527 GCF_051948795.1 Acinetobacter sp. Lyrl_1 | reverse complement strand
GAACTTAGCCTTAGCCATGAGATCTTCCTTTTTAAAACAACTCATGGAGGATCACTCCATGAGCATTAGGTTTTTTAACTATGAATTAGTTTGCGCTTATAGTAATCGAAAGATTACTCGTCGTCACCTTTTTTACCACCAGACTGGAATTTAGCAATGATGCCATCTGCCACGTTACGTGGAGTTTCAGCATATTTAGCAAATTCCATAGAGTAAGTCGCACGACCTTGAGACATAGAACGCATGTGTGTTGCGTAACCAAACATCTCTGCAAGTGGAACTTCTGCACGAATTGCTTTAGTACCACCAGGTAAGTCGTCCATACCTTGAACCATACCACGACGACGGTTTAAGTCACCCATGATATCGCCCATGTAGTCTTCTGGAGTTTCTACTTCAACTTTCATGATTGGCTCAAGAAGAACAGGATCTGCTTTCATGAAACCGTCACGGAATGCGTAAGAACCCGCCATTTTGAACGATAATTCGTCAGAGTCGACATCGTGGTAAGAACCGTCGAATAATGTCGCTTTAATGCCTACAACTGGGTAACCAGCCAAGACACCATTCTTCATACGTTCTTGGATACCTTTGTCTACTGCACCGAAGAATTCTTTAGGTACTACACCACCTACAACTTCTTCAGCGAATTCGTAGTCTTTACCAGCTTCAGGATCAAGCGGCTCTAAACGTACGAATACGTGACCGAATTTACCTTTACCACCAGTTTGACGTACGAATTTACCTTCTTGCTCAATCGTCTTTTTGATCGTTTCGCGGTATGCAACCATTGGTTTACCAATGTTCGCTTCTACGTTGAATTCACGCTTCATACGGTCAACGATGATGTCAAGGTGAAGCTCGCCCATACCCGCAATGATCGTTTGACCAGATTCTTCGTCTGTACGAACGCGGAATGATGGATCTTCTTTCGCCAAGCGACCTAAAGCAACTGACATTTTTTCTTGGTCAGCTTTAGTTTTAGGTTCAACAGCCAATGCAATTACTGGCTCTGGGAATTCCATACGCTCTAGTGTAATTACGTGGTTTTCGTCACATAATGTATCACCAGTGGTTGTATCTTTAAGACCTACACACGCTGCGATGTCACCTGCACGAATTTCTTCGATGTCGTGACGGTCATTTGCGTGCATCTGTACGATACGACCAATACGCTCACGCTTCATTTTCACTGGGTTATAAACCGGGCTACCCGCTTTAAGAACACCAGAGTAAACACGTACGAACGTTAAGTTACCAACGAATTTGTCGTTCATGATTTTGAACGCTAACGCTGCGAAAGGAGCTTCGTCAGACGCTTCACGAGAACCTTCAGTTTCGTCTTTGTCGTCTAAGATACCTTTGATCGCTTCAACGTCAGTTGGTGCAGGTAAGAATTCAATTACTGCGTCCAACATACGTTGAACACCTTTGTTTTTGAATGCAGAACCACACATTGCAGGTTGAATTTCACCCGCTAATGTACGTTGACGTAAACCAGCAACGATTTCTTCTTTAGAAAGTTCGCCATTTTCTAGGTACTTGTCCATGAGTTCTTCTGATGCTTCTGCAGCAGCTTCAACCATGTTCGTACGCCATTCTTCAGCAGTTGCTTGAAGGTCAGCTGGAATCTCACCGTATTCAAACTTCATACCTTGTGAAGCTTCATCCCAGATGATTGCCTTCATTTCGATTAAGTCAACAACACCTGTGAATGTGTCTTCTGCACCCACTGGAACAACGATAGGCACTGGGTTTGCACCCAAGCGAGTTTTCATTTGTTCAACAACGCGGAAGAAGTTTGCACCTGTACGGTCCATTTTGTTCACGAACGCTAAACGAGGTACTTTATATTTGTTTGCTTGACGCCATACAGTTTCAGACTGAGGTTGTACACCACCTACAGCACAGTAAACCATACATGCACCGTCAAGAACACGCATAGAACGCTCAACTTCAATTGTGAAGTCAACGTGTCCTGGGGTGTCAATTACGTTAATACGGTGTTGGTCAAACTGGTTACCCATACCTTTCCAGAAGCATGTTACAGCTGCTGAGGTAATAGTAATACCACGTTCTTGCTCTTGTTCCATCCAGTCAGTTGTTGCTGAACCTTCGTGAGTTTCACCAAGTTTGTGACTTTCACCTGTATAGAACAAAATACGTTCTGAAGTTGTTGTTTTACCCGCATCGATGTGCGCAGAGATACCAATGTTACGGTAACGAGAAATTGGGGTTTGACGTGCCATGATTTCTAGCATTCCTAAATTTTGTTGTTTAAAACAGGACGCTTTAAGCTGCCTAGCAACTTAAAGCGATTTGATGACAATTCAGTGACAACCGATTCATCACCCTCCTGATTAGGGCCTGTTTTATCCGCTTAGAAACGGTAGTGAGAGAAGGCTTTGTTGGCTTCAGCCATACGGTGCACATCTTCACGTTTTTTGATCGCTGCGCCTTTACCTTCAGATGCATCAAGCAACTCGCCAGCAAGACGTAACGCCATAGTTTTTTCAGAACGCTTAGCAGCAGCATCTACCAACCAACGCATCGCTAAAGCAGTACGACGGGATGGGCGTACTTCCATAGGAACTTGATAAGTAGCACCACCAACACGGCGTGCTTTTACTTCGACCATTGGACGAACTTTTTCAAGCGTAGCTTCAAAAAATTCAACTGGGTCTACTTTAGATTTTTCTTGAACGCGGTCTAAAGCACCGTAAACGATACTTTCAGCAATAGATTTTTTACCATCTTGCATTACGTGGTTCATGAATTTAGCGATTGTTTGGCTGCTGAATTTAGGATCCGGAAGGATTTCACGAGCAGCGACTACGCGACGTCTTGGCATTTTAAACTACCTATAAATATGACACTTCAGGGTGATCCAGCCGTAGCACAAAGTGTCGTGTGCATTTCGCTGGCCTTACTACACGTCGCTTGAATTTCACAAAATTAAATGCAGAAATCAGACAAGCGAGACGATAAAGGATTGCAGTTCTACGAACTAAGAGTTTAATCTTTAAAAGATTATTTCTTAGGACGTTTAGCACCGTATTTAGAACGTGACTGGTTACGATCTTTCACGCCAGCACAGTCTAAAGAACCACGAACGGTATGGTAACGTACACCTGGTAAGTCTTTAACACGACCACCACGGATAAGAACAACACTGTGCTCTTGTAGGTTGTGACCTTCACCACCGATGTAGCTAGAAACTTCAAAACCTGAAGTTAAGCGAACACGGCAAACTTTACGCATTGCTGAGTTAGGTTTTTTAGGTGTAGTTGTGTAAACACGTGTACAAACACCACGACGTTGTGGACAAGCCTTCAACGCAGGAACTTTTGATTTTTCAACCAAAGTCGTACGACCCTTACGGATCAACTGATTTGTTGTTGCCATGTGGCAATTCTCCCGTTAATAAAAAGCCCCAAAAACATACTACTTTTTGAGGGCATGCAATTGTAAGCGAAGATAGAAAAATGGTCAATATTTCATAGGCAGTTAAAATACCAACCAAATTTCTACTTATCACTTGTTTTTATTCAGCTTTTGGCTTGCGAGCACTTGTACGAGTTCTCGGCTTTTTTGTAACCTGCTTTGCAGTTTCTTTGCTTGATGTTACTGGATTTTCCGAAACAGTTTCAGCCACTTGAGTTGAATCTTCCACTGGCTCCAAAGCATCTTCCAGCCTATATTCATCAATTTCTTCTGCAGGTACAGCAGGTTTTTGCGGTGCAACTTCAGCATGTGGCTCTAGCATTTGATCTGCCAATTCTTCTAGACCTTGCTGAATATTTTCATCGAGTTGTGCTGCAGTTGTTTCCACTTTGTTCGATTTTTTCTGCACTTTTACCGTTCTGATACTTTCATGGTCTGATACGGTTTGCAGCAAAGCATCTGACGGCGCAGATTCCGCGCGCTCTTGCCCCGCTACTAATTCATCTTGCTCCGCATGTTTAGCTTCATTGCCCTTCAATTGCTCCAAGAGTTTAGGCGCAGCCTGTGCCAGCAATTCCAACGATTTTTCATACGCATGAATGGCTGATAAATTGCTGTCTTTATGCTGAATTAAATAGCTACGGGCATTGGAAAACACTTGCTGTGCCTTGTGATGCACATCTTCCACCAATTTCCAGCTATATACTGCACTCACCGATGCGGTTGCTACAGGCGTGAGTTTATTCAACATGGAAAACTTAGGTACATGATTCAACCACGGCCATTTGACTTGACCTTGCTCATTCAAGAAGTATTTCTTTAATGCCTCATAATCATTGCTTGAACCGAGCATATTTTGTAATTGATGCACATCATGAGTTTGCAGCATATTAGATAAGGTTTTTAGCCCCATCAACACTGCTTGCTTTTCTGCAATGACGCCTAAATCAATTTGTTTAAAAATAAACTGAACAATTTCTTGCTCAGTGTCTTTATTCAGTTCAAAACCGTAGGCACGCCCAACCTGATAAATGGTACGTAAAGACATCACAATAGATGCAGGCACATCAATGGTTGAACCGATTACTCCTGTTGCACCTGTCAATGCGCCTTGCAGTGATGCAATCCATTTATTTTGTTCTGCAAGTGCCTGACTAATTCGTTTAGAACGATCTACATCTTGAGTCAACTCTTCTAAATCGCGCACACCTGCTTGATCAAGCACATCATCAACAGAGCTAATATTGGAGGTAAAACTATTCAGCTGATCAAATAAATAATCTGAAATTTTTTCGGAAAAATCGGGCGACACAAAACTCGCTACCTGATTGACGCGATTATAGTGACGTCCTAAAAGCTGACGTGAAACTTGTGGCACATGCTGTCTGAGCATGTGTTGAGGATTGTCATACTGACGCGCTTGAAAAGCACTAAAACTACGTGCCTGACCTTCAATAATTTGCCCTGATTTTGCACTGTGCTCATCCTTCGCTACAGTACCCGGTGCAACTTGCTGCAATACATGGATGCCTGTACTGCTGAGCTTTTTAGCCACCCCAATCGCATTCGAGAAGAATCCGCTTGATTGTTTATTCTTGGAATCTGACATTCTTACTCCTCATTTTTAATTTCTATGATTTATGGGTAGATACTAGGTGTAGTCTAAGTTTATCTCAATATGATTGTGTATCTTTTGGTTGGCTTCCTGCATCTCATTTGCCGCTTCACTGCGGTTTGATCTTCCCTGCAAAGTGGCATCATATTTGCCATAAGAATTCAAAATTCTTTCTGCTATTATGAACGCAATTGTAAGACATGAGTCATACCGTATCAGCGATTGCTTGGCAGTCACGGTGTTCGGCTCAACATTATCACCATAAAAGGGATCTGTAGATGAAACGTGTTGTAATCACCGGCATGGGCATTAACTCGTGCATTGGTAATACTTTAGAAGCTGTGACTCATTCTTTACAAAACGGTATTTCTGGGACACGTTCCAACCCAACTTATGCTGAACTTAATTTCAAAAGCCACGTAAGTGCAGCAGCAGAACAAAATTTTAACCACATTGACCGTAAATTAAAACGCTTTATGGGCGTGTGTGCGATGTACGCTTACAACGCTGCAGTAGATGCCATTGAACATGCGGGCTTAAAGCAAGAAGATTTAGCAGGCAACCCACGTTACGGTATCGCGGGTGGTTCAGGCGGTAACTCAACTGCATCTGTTGCAGAAATGATTGAGCTACTTGAAGAAAAAGGCGCACGTAAAATTGGCCCGTTCTTCGTACCACGTAACATGTCGAACACCATTACGGCAAACTTGGGTGTTGCGTTCAAATTACAAGGTATCGCGCACTCAATTACCAGTGCATGCGCAACTTCTGCCGATGCAATTGGTTATGCCTACAACCTAATTCAATTGGGTAAACAAGATTTAATGCTTGCAGGTGGCGGTGAAGAAGATCACTGGTCACAAAGCTTATTGTTTGATGCGATGGGTGCTTTGTGTTCTAAATACAACGACACACCAGAAACAGCATCTCGTCCGTACTCTGCAGACCGTGATGGTTTCGTCATTGCAGGTGGTGGTGGTTTCGTGGTTCTTGAATCACTTGAACACGCACAAGCACGTGGTGCAAATATTTTAGCTGAAGTGGTTGCGTATGCTGCAAACTCTGACGGTGCAGACATGGTTGCACCAAGCGGTGAAGGTGCAACACGTTGTATCTTGATGGCTTTAGACGAAGCGAAACAACACGGTGTAGACGCAATTGACTATGTGAACACACATGGTACTTCTACTCCAGCAGGCGACGTGACTGAATTGAAAGCCATGGAACGTGCGTTTGGTGAAGGTAAAGTGCCTGCTCTTAGCTCAACGAAGTCAATGACTGGTCACAGCTTGGGTGCTGCAGGCGTTCAAGAAGCAATTTATTCTGTCTTGATGATGCAAAACGACTTCATTGCACCAAACATCAACGTCACTGAACTTGATGAAGGCGCGAAAGCATTTGATATCGTACTTGAAAAACGCGACACAAAATTGAATACTGTGATGAGTAACAGTTTTGGTTTTGGCGGTGTAAATGCCTGCCTTATTTTCAAGAAGTGGGATGAATAATCTCCTATAGGATAGTCGATGGATGCACCTTCTGATGCTTTTTTATGGGTAAAAGCATTACATATTATTGCCGTGGTTTGCTGGTTCGCTGCATTGTTCTACTTACCACGTTTATATGTTTACCATGCCATGAGTGAAGATACACTGAGCCATCAGCGTTTTGAAATCATGGAGCGCAAGTTGTACCGAGGGATTATGTGGCCGTCTATGATTGCCACCCTCATCACGGCACACTTTTTGGTAGATTGGGGCGATGCGACCCGCAATTACCACGATGCGTTATGGTTTTACCTGAAAGTAGCATTGGTCGGTTTATTGGTGATTTACCATTTGGTTTGTGGCTATTACCGCCAAAAACTGATTGGCAATGCGCATTATAAATCACACAAGTTCTGGCGATTCTTCAATGAAATGCCGACTGTGCTGCTATTAGCGATTGTAATTTTAGTCGTGGTAAAACCACAGTTCTAAAATTTGAAACGCCAAGTATCCTGACATCTCAACCTGATTCGGTTGTAAAAAAACCTCAGTGCAAAGAACTGAGGTTTTTTTATGGGTGACAACTAAAAACAGCACTTATGCTTTAATTCAACGTATTTGTGAGTAAGGCTGAAAGCCCAATGCCGCTGCTTGTTTCTGCTGAGATTGAGGAATCGTGACAATAGCAATTTTTCCATCTGCACCACCACAGACCTGTGCATACATCCGCCCATCTGAACCTACACTGGCCCGCTTCACCTGAATCTGTGCTTGCTGTAAACGCTGAACAATTTCCGTAAGGGTTAAACCTGAATCTGGCTCACACTGTCGATGTTGCAATGATGTGTACATTTCGACCTGCGCAGTAGGTGTTGTGGATGTAGCAGCATGATTGGCACATGCAGTCATCAGTATTGAAACCGCTACTACTGCAATAGATTGACTAAATATCTTCATCACATACCCTCTTTCAATATTAAAATTAAATATTCAAATTAAATATTGAAGCACGATCTTTGCAATAACACTGCGCTAGAAATGCAAACAGATGTAAGCATCTCGCTCATCCAGATAACTGTTCAAGCACCGACAAAATTTGCGCAAAACACTGAATTCTATGTTTTGGTGCAGCCAAGTCTAACTCCTGAGCCGAACCATAGCCGTATTCGACTGCAACACAATCGACTCCATTGGCTCGTGCACCTAAAATATCGTGTTCACGATCTCCAATCATTAAACATTGTTCAGGTTGCAATTGTTCTTGCTGCAAAATATAGGCAATTAAATCCGCTTTATTGGTACGCTCACCATTTAGTTCGCTACCGTAGGGATATTCAAAATATTGCAATAAATCGAAGTGATCTAAAATTTGGCGTGCATAAATTTCAGGTTTGGCTGTTGCTAAAAACAGTCGATAGCCTTGCTGTTTTAAATCTGCCAATGTTGCAGCAACATCTTCAAAGACATGATTTTCAAATAAGCCTGTTGCAGCAAAACGCTCTCGATAGCCTGCTAAGGCTTGCTCTGCCAATACGTCATGCACATCTACATGAAGTAATTTTGCCAAAGAGGCTTTTAAGGGCGGCCCGATAATCCAATCAATATTTTCCGTATCTGCAATAGGATGTCCAACCTTAGCCAAACCATAACGCGCAGAAGCGGTAATGCCCTCTTTCGGGTCGGTCAGCGTGCCATCTAAATCAATTAAAAGGTTCTTTATCACAATGTCAGCCTATGTGCCTAAATGACTATCGAGTGTTACTCCAAAGTTGCCTATACTAACGTAAATAGAAGCAATTAAGGATATGTGTGTGCGACCAACAGTACTATGTTTTTCTGGTTTAGACCCTTCGGGTGGCGCTGGTTTACAGGCTGATATTGAAGCCGTTGGCAATAGCGGTGCACATGCAGCGATTGCCTGCACAGCACTGACCATTCAAAACTCTCAGCAAGTATTTGGCTTTGAAGCAACGTCTAAAGAATTGTTATTGGCGCAAGCCAATGCGGTGGTGAATGATTTGCCCATTAAAGTTGTAAAGTCGGGCATGTTGGGCACCACTGACAATATTGCAGCGCTGGCAGATTTTTTACGTGCACATCCTGATTATTTATATGTGCTTGACCCTGTTTTGGTTGCCAATAGTGGTGGTTCTTTAGGTGATCAAGCGACTTTGGTTCAGGCATTTGTCGAGTTGATTCCACTGGCGACTTTAATCACGCCAAATACTGTGGAATTACGTGCCTTAACGGGTGAAGATGATTTAGAACGCGCAACAGCTAAATTATTTGCAATGGGCGCGCAGGCCGTTTTGGTCAAAGGTGGGCATGAAGATACCCCTGATCATATTCGTAATGCACTGTATATTAACAATGAAATGGTTTCAGAAACCCGCTGTCCACGGCTTGAAGGTGAATATCACGGTTCAGGCTGTTCATTGGCGAGCTTTATTGCAGGGCGCTTGGCAATGGGAGATCAACTGAAACAAGCGGTACAACATGCTGAAACTTGGTTGTTTGGTGTGCTTAAATATGCGGAAACGCCTGTACCGAACGGACAGAAAATTCCGAAAAGGTTTTAGTGCTTATCGTTCAACTCCTTCAAACCCTGATCACCTTGTATCAGGGTTTTTCATTGCAACTTTTTAACGTTCGTGCCGTTGTTTCAAATTTTCGACATGTTGACGATTGGTTTTCCAAGACTTATCAAGTAGTTCTTTTTCAATTCTCAGCTGAATACGTTTCAGTTTCATCGGTGAAATGACTTCATGCCGAAAACCTTTGACATACTCAACCCATACACTGCCTTTAAAAACATTGTTGGGCAAAGAGGTCTTAAACTCACAGTCTGGCATAAATACAATCACAGAATGCAGATATTCAGGCTCGACAATATCGCTCAATACTGATTCCAAAACTTTTATATGCTTATAGTTCTGATAGACAGGATTTTGAAACTTGTAGGTCTTTTTATAAATTTTTTGTGTCCATACTTTTTGGCGTTCTCCACCAAAAATCCAGCCTTTATAGTTTTTTGTTTCAATCACAAAAACCCCAAAAGGACTCAATAAAATATGATCTATTTGAGTTGTTCCTGCGAACTCATCAGGCAAAGTTACATCATTCAACAAGATATAACGTTCATCTAAATACAACTTCACATGCGTACTTACTGCGAGTTCCCCCACCTTTCCCTTTAGAAAAGGTTTGAAAATTTTGATCAGCCCTACACCTGCAACAAGCAGAATAAGCCACCAAAACTGCAACAATAATGTTTTTAACATTTCCCCTGCTCTATTTTATTTTGATCAAAATTGTTGTTGAATCTCAGTCATTTAAACTTTTGAAGTTGAAGATTCTAACTTTAACAAAATCGCTTTATTATCCAACCCGCCTGCAAAGCCCACCAATTTTCCACTTGCACCCACCACCCGATGACACGGTGCAATAATCGAAATTGGATTTTTGCCATTTGCCGCCCCTACGGCACGCATCGCATTCTCACTACCAACTTGTTCGGCAATTTGCTTATAACTACGAGTTTCCCCAAAAGGAATGCTTAATAACGCCTGCCAGACTTTCTTCTGAAATTCAGTGCCTTCAAAATCAAGAGGCACATCAAATTGCTGACGCTGACCTGCAAAATACTCTTGGAGTTGCTGCTGAGTTTTGAGCAAAATTGGATGATCATCTTGTCGAACTAAACTGGCTAAACGTACCCGTTTATGATCTTCGTTATCCCACATTACCGCAACCAATGCGTGATCGTGAGCCACCAATTTAAGCACGCCTACAGGAGTGTCCATTTCAGTAAATGCCAATTGCATTATTTTTCTCCTCAAGCAGGTTGGGTATCAGGTCATCCTGTTTTTAACTCAAACCGATCTGTTATTGAGCACACACTAAAAGACTGCATTCCAAGTTAGCTGGATGAAATTTTCATAAGCACCAAACCTGAAATAATCAGAACTGCAGCCAACATACGCATAGCACTGGCAGGTTCGCCTAAAACAAAAATACCGACTAAAAATGAACCGACTGCGCCTATACCTGTCCAAATCGTATAAGCCGTGCCTAATGGCAAAGTACGCATGGCATAGGCCAAAAGCGCAAAACTTAAAATCATAAAAAAGATAGTCACGATACTGGGCGTTAATTTACTAAAGCCGTCAGACAACTTCATGGAGTATGCCCAAACCACTTCAAAAATACCCGCCAATATCAACATCATCCAGGCCATAACGCCCTCCTTCAATAGCATGAAATCAGGCCGTCCTGAAGATTTTTCTTGTCGAGTGTTCAGTCACTTTGACTATTTCTAAAAACCCAAACAAGGGAGGTCGTTCCTCCTGTTGCAATTTAAGCCACCGCGCAGCGATGATCCGTCTATTTTAAACTTAAAATTTTGCGCGCACCATTCAATACAAACATGGCCACAACTAAGCCAATAATCAGGTCTGGATAATTCGACCCTGTCAGCATCACCAAACCGCCCGCGATAATCACACCTAAATTCACAATCACATCATTGGCGGAAAAAATATAACTGGCTTGCATGTGGGTTCCACCATCTTTATGCCCTGAAATTAGCCATAAACAGGTGACGTTTGCCAGCAATGCCACAGCACCAATGACCATCATCAACATTGATTCAGGCTCACTGCCTAAGAAGAAACGGCGCAGGACATCAAAGATAACCAGTGCAGCCAAACCCAGTTGTATCCAACCAGACAAATGTGCAGCTTTGAGCTGTTTCTTGGCGGATTGACCCACGACAAATAAAGCCAAACCATACACGGCGGCATCGGCAAACATATCTAAGGAGTCAGCAATTAACCCAGTCGAAGATGCAATTAAACCTGCAATTAATTCCACCAAAAACATAGCGGCATTAATACCAAGCAAGGCATATAGCACTTTTTGTTGTGCAGCGCTGTTAGATACAGGCAGTTCAGTTTGTGTATTGGCTTCAGTCTGTTGCAACACAGCACCCCAACCCAATGCTTCTAATTTATGGGTGATTTCTGTGGCAGATTGATTATTGTGATAAACCTTTAAAAGTCGTGCAGGCAAATCAAAAGATAAGGCAGCAATATCATTATGGTCTGCCAAAGCAATCCGCACCATTTGTTCTTCAGCGCCGCAATCCATTTTAGGAATATGGTACGCACTCACCCACGGACTCAAAAGTTCAGAACCTACGACTGTTGCTTTATCTGTCTTGGCTGTCGTTGCAGATGTACAGCTATTTTGATCAGCACAGCTTTTTTCTGTATCACAAGACGAACCACAGCCTGTGGCGTCACATGACTCGGACTGTATAGGCGCAGTTGCACAAGGCTGGTTTACATTTTTTTGTGTATCGCAACCACAGCCAGCATTGTTTAGATTTTGGTTTTCTAAGTTTTCATCTTGATTCGATTGAGGATCTTGAGTTGATGAAGACATACGCCACACCCAAAAATACAATAGGCTCAGTATAAACCAAGCCTATGTATTTAGGGACAATCTATTCTATTTAGAACTTACAACGATACATTGTTCTAATCACTAGAACCTGAAACGCAACCCTATCGCATATAAGCCGCTCTGTTCAGAATCGGTTGCAGACTGCCAAACAGTGTGTTGATTACCTTTGGTATATTCATAACCTGCACTGATATACGGCATGATGTTCTTGCTGATTTCATAACGCATTTCCACACCCACAGCCACACGGTTGAGTCCTGTTTTTTTCGAATATTTGGCATCATCCTGCAGAATAACATCTACATCCAAATAAGGCTGTGCGATCAATTTCTGAGTCAATAACAGATCCCGTGTGGCTTCCAAACTCAAAGCCGCATATTGATCCTCACCCAAATAAAAATAAGCATCGGTTTCAAAAAAATATGGAGCTAAACCATGTAAGCCAAACACAGCGTCAAACTTATCTTCTCGGTCTGTTTGATGCTCTTGCTGATTCACTTCGTGTCGATAACGCACACCTGCTTGCACATCCCAAAAATCTGAAATCATACGACTGTATAACAACTTGGCATCATATTCAGTCGCTTGTGACTCTTGCTTATCGCTATGAATTTTCACAAACAACTTGTTTTCATCAGTTCCGATACGAGTTTGTAATTTAGATTTGAGCACTCCCTCGGCATGATCATTCACTTGCCATTGCGTATCTAAAGTGCTCACCGCGTACACCTGCGCACCATGTTCTTTACGATGATCGTGTGACTGCGACTCTTGCACGGACGAATCGGATTGATGCGATTGATGCGATTGATGCGATTGATGCGATTGATGCGATTGATGCGATTGATGCGATTGATGCGATTGATGCGATTGAGTATCAGCCTGAGCTGCAATTGTTGCAATCTCTGCTGAACTGGCATGTGCACTATGCACCTCTGTCGCTGCTAGCCCAACTGTACTGATGCAGCAGACAGAAATACTTAAAACTGTTTTCGCAAAAAGATTAATGTTGTGCATGTGCTGCTCCTTTTTGCGCTGTCGCTGAAGGGGTTTGAGTGGCTTGAATTGCTGTGGTTGAAAGCGGTTCATTTTCACTCACCTGCGCTACAATCAATTTATTCATCATTCCCGCGCTCATGTGATAGAGCAAATGACAATGTATTGCCCATTCACCTAATTCATCTGCAGTAAGCAGTGCAGTTACAGTTTGACCTGGCGGCACAATTAAGGTGTGTTTATTCGGCATTTCTGCTGCCGTTTGACCATTTTCCAACTGCATAAACATGCCATGTAAATGCATTGGATGTGCCATCATGCTGTCATTGATAAATTTAATCCGAATACGCTCACCATATTTCACCTTGAGTGGTGTGGCATCACTAAATTTCTTACCGTTGATTGTCCAGATATAACGCTCCATCGTACCGCCTAAACGCACGACCAATTCACTGCTTGGTTCACGTGTATCTGCTTGTGGCTGCAGCGATTTCAAATCTTCATAGTGCAAGGCTTTATGCCCCGCGGGTGTAGAAGCATTTGCCCATCCATATACCACCGCATTTTTGTGTTCTGTTGAAGGCATGCCATATTGTGTATGCGTATTTTCAGACATTGTTGCATGGTTCATCTTGGAATGATCCATTTCCGACATTACCGCATGATTCATCTTGGAATGATCCATTTCTGACATCGCTACATGGTTCATCTTGGAATGATCCATTTCCGACATCGCTACATGGTTCATCTTGGAATGATCCATCTCCGACATTGCTGCATGGTTCATCTTGGAATGATCTATATCCGACATCGCTGCATGGTTCATCTTGGAATGATCCATTTCCGACATCGCTGCATGGTTCATTTTGGAATGATCCATTTCAGACATCGCTGCATGATTCATTTTTGAGTGATCCATTTCAGACATCGTTGCATGGTTCATCTTGGAATGATCATCGCCTGAATGCTCTGTAGCATGCCCCATATCTTGCATGGTGAGTAAAGCACGCGGGCGCGCTGCAGGGAGCTGTAGATTTGATGTTGCAGAATGAAGTTCACTCTGCAAGCTACCCACAGCAAAACCTGAGCGGTCTATTGATTCCGCTTCAATTTGATAATGCGCTGCTTGAGGTTCAACAATCACATCGTAGGTTTCTGCAGTGCCGATACGAAATTCATCCACAGTAACAGGTTTGACTGGCTGACCATCGGCACTGACCACTGTCATTTTTAAGTTTGGAATCCGCACATCATAAAACGACATGGCAGAGGCATTGATAAAACGTAAACGCACTTTTTCATTTGGCTTAAATACACCTGTCCAGTTCTGTTCAGGTGTCTTGCCATTCATTAAAAAAGTATAGCCTGTGACATCGGAAAGGTCGGTTTTCAGCATGCGCATCTGATTCCACATTTTGCGGTCTGACCATGTGGCTTTTAGCCCATCACGCTGTACTTGACGCCAAACATCACCTAAGGTTTCACGCTGATTTTGATAAAACTCGGCTGAAATTTTTAAATCTTTCTGAATTTGATTGCTAGATTTTTCATGAAAATCTGACAGCATCACCACATAATCACGATCTGTGTATTCATGTGCGTTTACGGCTGGCTTGGCTTTAGGATGAATCACCAAAGAGCCGTATAGACCATCTTGTTCCTGACCTTTGGAATGTGCGTGATACCAATAGGTACCACTTTGACGTACTTTAAATTGATAAACAAAATGTCCTTGTGGCTTAATCCCTTGAAAACCATTAAATCCAGGCACACCATCCATCAAACCGGGCAACAATAAACCATGCCAGTGAATAGATGAGTCCTGATTTTTTAATTGATTATTAACGTGAATTACCGCCTCATCGCCTTCTTCAAATTCGAGTGCAGGCGCGGGAAATTGTCCATTGACTGTAATACGTTGAACAGGTTTTCCCGTGATATTGACCGTTTGTTCTGCAATGGTCAGGTGATATTCCTTGACCGCAGCAAATGCAGAACTCGAACACAATGCACAGACTGTTAAAAACAGCGCAGGCTGATAAAATTTAGACATGACTTAATCCTTAAAATAAAACGTAAAAGTGTTTTGAATTCAGGATTAAGCTTTGGGTGGACGTAAAATTTGCTGCCAATGCCCAAGTAAATGTTGAGCTTGATAAGCAGGCAACAGAATATTGACAGATGAAAGTGCTACAGGTTGAATCAGTTCAGGGACTTGCACATTCAACACACTGTTTAAGCTTTGACAATGCAACTGCGCACAGTCCTGACAATTCATCTTTGCAGTAGAAAAATCAGCCGAGCCATAACAATCTGCCGCATTTAAATCGGTATCCGTTGCGGATGTGTGCTGACTGAGATGATGGTTGGCCTTGGCATCATGCCCAGATATATGCTGCTTGGTTTCAGGATGCGTTTGTAAAGCTGCGGTATGACAATCTGGCAAAGATGTCATTTCACTCGCTGCGGTTGCAGAATGTCGAATCTCAGACCCTGCTGCCTGATTTGACATCATCCAATCATGTGCAGGTTTTACCGCAGCACTAACAATACCACTCCACCCTATGACAAATGCCATCAGGACAACAAACCACATTTGTTTGTAGGGTTGAGTCAGCACTAAATAAATTCCTGAGTATGAAAGATGCAGACCTGAACTTGCACAAGAATTGAACATTTTTGCCAAGTACAATCCACAATCTACAATGCACTCAATATAATTCAAGCCCCACTTATACACAATATCTTCTGCATTGAAAAACAGAGTGAATCCGTGCGATTTAAAAGCCAACTAAAACAATCAAGTTATATATTAAGCAACTTATTTTTATAATTAACTGAGTAAATACTCAATAAATTCAGTGTATTTAAAATAAACAAAAAGGATTCGATTGAATCCTTTTTATACTTATTTTGTATAAGTCATAAACAATTGATGTACAAATGTTTATAAATTAATCGGCTTATCCATAGTGTTATCAACATAGATATCCATACGGTTATCTACAAAGTTATCCACAGCATAAGCACTTGTGATTGTAGAAATTTATACTTCGACTGCGCCAACTTTTGCCAATTCAGCACGCATTTCATCAATCACCGTTTTATAGTCTGGCTTGCCAAAAATTGCTGAGCCTGCAACAAACATATCTGCGCCCGCTTCTGCAATTTCACGAATATTGGCAGGTCCCACACCACCATCGACTTCTAAACGGATATCACGACCTGAAGCATCAATGATTTGACGTGCCTGACGTAATTTCTCTAAAGTCATTGGAATGAATTTTTGCCCACCAAAACCAGGGTTCACACTCATGAGTAAAATCTGATCAACTTTATCAAGTACATAATCTAAATAATGCAGCGGTGTAGCAGGGTTAAAGACCAAACCCGCTTTTGCCCCACCCGATTTAATCAGTTGCAATGAACGGTCAATATGCTCTGAAGCTTCAGGATGGAACGTGATAATGTCTGCGCCCGCTTCTAGAAAATCACCAATCATGCGGTCTACAGGTTTTACCATTAAGTGCACATCAATTGGTGCAGTAATACCATAGTTTTTCAATGCCTTACATACACCTGCACCGAAAGTTAAATTCGGTACATAGTGATTATCCATCACATCAAAATGCACCACATCGGCACCTGCCTGAAGTACATTTTCCACTTCTTCGCCTAGACGAGCAAAATCTGCTGATAAAATAGACGGCGCAATTAAATAAGGCTTGGACATGGGAGAACCTAGCTGAATATTGGGATTGTGGGGCATTATAGCAAAGACTGCTTGGTGTGGTGGATTCTGTTACGATTGGATCATTTAGTTCGATGATTCAGTTGGATCATCCAATTTGATAGTTCTATCTCCGCAACGCTCTGTTGCAGCATTCCACTTTTCTTTCAGTCTGGCTTTGTTATGCTAATGGTCTTTACCCATTTAAACACAATGTTAGTTTCAACAGATGATGAACAGTTCTGCCCATATTCAAACAATGCAAGCAAGCCGTATCGCCAAGCGTCTACTCAACCACTGGAAACATAAATTTGACGTTGTAGACAATCCAACCCAATACCAAATTATGATGCCAACTGCCACAATTCTGCTTACGCCTCAAACAGATGAGCTTATGGTTAAAATTCAAGCCAAAGAGGCTGAAACAGATTTACGTTACCTCGAACAAGTTGTGCTTGATCATTTAAGTCGTATGGCACAAACAGAATTGAGCGCGGTTTGGCAACGCCACTAACTGTTTCATGTTAAGGCGCTAAACGCTGCGTCTGTTCAAAATCTTTAACCGCTTGAATACGTTTTTGTGTTGCAGGATGGCTTTGCAAAAAATCCCAAGGGCTGTTGGCGGTGTCTTCACCTGCATTTTCTGCCAAACGCTCCAGAAAATGAGCAAAATGAATGGTCGGAATGCCCTGAGCGTGCATCGTATTTAAAGCATAATGATCTGCTTCAGATTCAAAATTACGTGAATAATTTGCCCCTACGAGCGCAACAGGCAAGGTCGAAACTAAATCTGTACCATCTCCTGTAATCGCGAGCAAAATAATACTAAACCCTAAGCTCGATAAAGCCTGCTGCAAGCTGTGTCTTTCGGCCAAATGTCCTTGCTCATGTGCCAACACGCCAATGATTTCCTGATCATTCTCCGCCAATTCCACCAATTCATCGGTCAAAATAATGGTGTTATTCGGAATTGCCAAAGCATTGGCGCCTAAGCCATGACCTTGTCGAAACAACACTTTGGCAGGTGTCTCTCCTGCAATGAGCTGTCGATAATCTGTCAAAATTTTCTGCTGACGCGCTGCAGGCAATTGGCTTGGCGCTGTCATGTCTAAGATATAACGCTCTGCTTCATCACCAATTTGCTTTAAGGTATTCGCAGGCAACTGAAAAGCAACGTATTTGGATGCACTTGGGATGCCCCATTGCACTGTGGCAAATACCATCAACAACACAAAAACCAGACTAAATACAATCAGACTTGGCGTACGTTCCAATTTCCAGATGGAATGCTGCACCTGTTTATTTCGCAGTTGAAACCATTCAGGCAAGGCTTGGGAAAACTCAATACGTGCATCATCTCTAAGTTCAATGACAGGCTGAATTTTACCCAGTGCGCCCACCAACATCATGTCTTGATAATGATAGTGTCGATGTTGCTGTAAATTTTCACCGTAGCGGATGAGTACCGACTGAGCATCTACAGGAGAGATTTTGGCAGCCCATGGTTTAGACACTACACCATCATAAAACACTACATCCACGACCTGTGCCGCCATCTTCTTCTCCTAGCTTACAGCGATACATCAATATCAAAAATATCACTGATTTCTTCTGCAAGTGCGCTATGTTCAGCCTGCAGTTTATTGATCATCAAATCTGGATCATTTTTTAAATGTAGACTCAAAGACTCAACCTGATAACGATATAAACGAATGGCTGCCCATGGGGTCATTAAACCCAAACTCAGGACTTTCACAATCCAATTGGTCACCACAATCCAAGTATAGTGCCACTGCCCGCAATCGGTCTGAAATTCACTACGACTGATACTGGTATTGTTCCATGTGGTGATAAAAATTCGCGCCGACATTAGTGGCCAAATTAAAAATATCCCCAACAAATAAACCGCTAAAAATAACCAAACCAACTGTGCAGGATTACGACTCAACTGTCCTGCCAAAGCCAACATTATCCCGACAGCAAGCAAAATGCCAAAGAAGAATAAAATAGGCATATACATCGCGCGCATATAAGCAGGCCAATCTGCTTTCAGCTTAAATTTAAGCTGCCCTGCATATAAATGGTCTAGGCAATAGCGCTTATACATCCACACCAACACAGGAAAAAATAAGCCCAAAGTAAACAAATTAATTACGATACATTTTAGAAATACCCAATAGGCTTCTTTGTTACTGCCTGAAAAATAAAAACGCGCATTGCCAAATTTACTATTTCGCGCCTTGAAACGGATGGTCGCTCGAATCAACCACGGCACAGCCAAATATAAAGCCACCACGCCAATAACCATTGCTTTGACTGAATAATTGGAAACCACCGAGATCGCAACATAAATTCCAATGGCAATTAAACGTCCCAATAAAATTTTATGTGGGATGCCTGTAAAATCAAAACGACGTTTGATTAATTCGGTATTGCCATAAAAATAGCGCAAACGACGTACTTTTGCCCACGGTGCATACAGCCCAAAAGTCACAATCATCAACAAAATATTGACAATCCAAATGCCAAAATATTCTGAGGCGCTACCATGAAATTGAAAATGATGAATCCGTCCAAGTAATGGATTCCGCGTGGGTGGCATCGTAGGCTCCGCTGGAAAAAAAGGGGAAGATGGCGTTGCTTGTTGTGGTGAATCCCATTCTGAATTGTGCATGTGATGCCTTATTTATTTTATTGTGCGGTCGTTATTCTACCCAGACGCTCAAACCCACATGAGCAATCTTTCCAAACGGTAAAAAAGCAAGTGTTCACCATTCTAATAAAAAGTGAACAACTTGCCTAGAAAAGTTTAAAAATCAATGTGTAAAATTGAGTGTTTGACTTAGTCTGCTTGCAATTGTACCGCATGGAATTGCAAATGCTGATCTATAAAGCTTTGAATGAAATAATAGCCATGATCATAGCCTGCATGTTCCCACAAACTCAATTTTTGCCCAACCGCATCGCAAGCTTGCTGAAATAATGCAGGATTGAGCTGACTGTAGAATTGGTCTTTCAACCCCTGATCAATCAAAATTTCACTGAACAATGCACCTTTGGCCTGCACCAAAGCAGTCGCATCGTGCTGTAACCATACTTGCTGATCTGTACCTAAATAATTCGAAAACGCTTTTTCACCCCACGGGCATTGGCTTGGCGCACAAATCGGAGCAAAAGCAGACACTGACTTAAATTTTTCATGATATTTCAACGCGAGGGTCAATGCACCATGACCGCCCATACTGTGCCCCATGATGCCAACGTGCTGTGCCTGAATTGGGAACTGTTGCAGCACCAATTGATAAAGCTCATCGGTGACAAAAGTTTCCATTTGATAATGTGCCGCCCACGGTGCTTGTGTCGCATTGATATAGAAACCTGCCCCCTGTCCAATATCCCAATGGTCGCCTTTGGCAACAGCTTCGCCACGCGGTGAAGTATCTGGACTAATCAAAATCAGTCCCAATTGCGCTGCCATGTGCTGCGCATGTGCTTTAATCGCAAAGGTTTCTTCGTTACAGGTTAAACCTGCCAAATAAAATACCGCAGGACAAGCCTGCCCCGCCAAAGCTTGTTCTGGTAAAAAAATGCCAAACTGAGTTTCAGTCCCTAAAGCATTGGAATGAAAACGATAAATTCGTTGCTCACCCTCAAAACAGCGGTTGTTCTGAATTAACTCCATCACCCTCTCCTCTTTGGCTTATTGAACAGATTGTGCACTCAATTGAATTTCAGCCGATGTTGCAACACTTTTTTGAGGAAACAAACGCTGCTCTAATTGTGGCAACATCAATTCCATATTTTTACCAATTGCCCATTGTGGCTCTGAAGGTTCAAAACCTTGCGCTTGCTCCCATTTCGCCACAGTCACTTTGGCTTCATTAAAAGCATTAGCAAAAGAGTTTTGTTCACGCATAGCCTGATCAAAAAAGGCACGACCAAAATAAGTATAATCAGCTTCGTTTGAACAACCAAACGACTCACGATCTGCTGCCGATGCAGTAATCACCAAGGTATTATCATCTTGCAAGGCGGATACAAAGCTACCTGAATAACAGGCTGAAATGACGATCACACGCCAACGAATACCCGATTTATCCAAAGTATCGCGTAACCATTTCGGATCGACCTGATTTAAGTCAAGTGGTGCATTTTCAATTTCAAAATGATCTTTTAAACCGTGTGAGGTCATATATAAAAACAGCACATCACTTTCACGGTTCATGCGCTGTCCAATACGGCGCAGCGCTAATTCAATACTGGTTTGCGAAGCAATTGGAATTACATTGCGGGTCATTGGGTTATTAATTAACACCATCGAACGCCCAAAAGTACCAAAACGGGTATCAAACTGTTCACGAATGCGCTCAATTTCAGACATAAATACGTCTTGATAACTCGCCCCTGCAACACCTAAAAAGTACCAATGCGATTGAGCAAATTCCCCATATTGAATACTGTCTAAAGCTTTATTGAGTACACGACTTTGTGCATAAAAAGCTTCTTCGCTTAGACTTGGTGGAACTTCTTCTACTTTCCAAATGGGCTGACTTTTCACTGACATTTGCCAAACTACCAAAGTGAATAAGGTCGCCAAAACAATCAGCGCACGTTCCCACCACGGCCAATGCAATTCACGTGAAAACACCCATACCACTGCCAAACTTTGCCAAACAAATAGCACCATAAAAATGGTAGGCAAATAGTCATACAACACATACGGCAAGACATCCATCATGCCCATGTATTGAATCAAGCTTTGTAATAATGCAACGTGAGTATCTAATACCAACCACAACAAAGCAGGTACTAACAATAAACGCGGGTTATTGACACGCTGAGAAAGAATAATTCCGACAATTAAGGCAATAAAGGGCCACAAGGCATAACTGACCAAACCTTGTGGGTTAAATTCACCCACTTCTCCCGCGACCAACCAACTGAATAAGGTATTGGCAAGACCACCTAAAATCCCCCAAAAAATCAGTTGTAAGATAGAAGGACGAATAATTTGCAAAGAGCGTCGCGAACCCAAAAATAACCAAACGCCTGCGGCTTGGTTGCTTTTAAAATCGTGCCAAAAATTAATGGAGGGTTTGAAGTCAATCATAGGATTCTGTTAATCGCAGCTCGCGTTTCCACACTCCAAGTTTATGCTTGTCGTCGTAATTATCAATTGTCAATTTTAACTATATAACAAATCTTTGCGCATTATAGAAGCATTGAACGCCTTGCCACTGCTTTAGTGGTAGAAATCTACCCATTGTTCAAATTTGCTTGGAAATAGGCATCAAATCGGCAAGCATCACCCTGCCATTGATGTGTGGTTTCCTGCCCCGCTAAAAATACAGCCAAACGTGGGCGCTTCACCACAACACGTTTGGCAATTTGCTGTGCCAAACCCAGTAAATGATCACCTAAATCCATTTCGCCATCTTCAGGTAACAGCAAATGTAATAACTGCATTTGTTTTTTGACTTGTGCCTGCTTTTTCTGCGCCTGTTGATGTTGATCTCGCTGCGGAAACATCGGGTCTAAATACACCACATCAACCACTTTGCCCTGCGCTGCGCAGTTGCGTAAATAATCTGCTGAATCTGTAAAAACCAACTGGATACGGGCAACAACACTTGCTAAAAAAGGATCATCTGCGGCTTGGCGTTTAGCATCCTCCAACAAAGTAAAAAGAATAGGATGACGCTCCAACAACGTGACCTGAGCACCCAAGTGTGCCATGAGTAAGCTGTCGTGTCCTAATCCTGCCGTAGCATCAATTAGGCTTGGTTTTTCCGACAAATTACAGGCACGAGCAATCATTTCCGATTTTAAAGAGGCACGTTTCAATCGCCCAACTTCAGCTTTCCAATCGGGTTGCATTTTCATGCCATTGGCACACAACCACAACCCTTCAGCATCTACACACAATGCCAATTCAGGGTTCAAACGCAAAAAACGCGCATTGAGTTTTTCTACTGTTTCAATGCACGTTTGCACGCCTCTAGACAAAAGCACAGCAGAATAATGCTGTGCTTGAGTGAGCCACTCGGCTTCGGTGTATAAGCGAAGTTCGCTTACCATAGTTTCCAGCCTGTGAATGCGAACAATAAAATGATTAAACCTGAAGCAATACGATACCAAGCAAAAATCATAAAATCACGTTTCGCCACATAAGCCACCAATGCACGGATCAGCAAAAGTGCGGAAACAAAAGAGACGATGATCCCGAAGCTGAGTACGGTCCAATCTTCAGTAGTTTGGAATACATCATAGCTTTGATATAAGTCGAGCAAGCCTGCGCCAATAATGACAGGAATTCCCAAAAAGAAGGAAAACTCAGTTGCTGCTTTTCGCGATACACCCAAGAACATCGCACCAATGATGGTTGCACCTGAACGCGAAGTCCCCGGAATCAGCGACAATACCTGAATTAGACCAATCCAAATAGCATCTCGATAAGTTAGGTCTTCAACCTCATGGGCACGTACTTGCGGTGGATGTTTTTCAATCCACATAATGATAAAGCCACCAATAATCAAACCTATCGCCACGGCAACATCATTAAAGAGTAATTCTTTTACAGTCTGCCCAAAGGTCAATCCAATCAAAATAATTGGAATAGATGCCATGATCAGACCAAAGCCCAAGCGACGACCTTTTTCTTCGCCTGTAAACATGCCCGTAGCTGCGCCCCATAGACGTGTCCAGTACTCATAAATGACCGCTGCAATTGCCCCCATTTGAATGGCAATCACAAATACATCACTTTTTTCTTTGGTCCAAAAGTCCATCAGCTCTGCAGCGAGAATCAAATGTCCTGTGCTAGAAATGGGTAGAAATTCAGTAATCCCTTCTACAATACCCATAATTGCCGCTTTGAGCAGCAGTAAAAGATCCATAAATAACCCTAATTATGCCTTGCCTTGTTCTGGAATTTTTTTCCAAGCATTGTCACGTAAATAAACAGGCAATGCTTGTTCTGCGCTGACCCATTGCTGTTGCTGTGCACAGACGCGTGCAATAGTAGCAATATCTTGTGCGCTTGCACTTAAGCCTTTGTATTGTATTTGTTCTTGATCAATCAGACCCGCCCCAGAACCGACCAATTGAAAGCGTACCGTCTGTGCAGCATCGCTATAATTCAATAATTGTTCCTGATCAACCGCCTGCATGATTCCTTGTGCATCTAGCTCAAAACTGGCGATATACACTTCATTCATGCGTGCATCCAACACAGCCGTAACCGCAGTTAATCCTTCAAGACGATAAGCCGCCTGCGCCAATGCCTGCAAAGTCGATACAGGAATTACAGGCACATCATGCGCCCACGCCAAAGCTTGCGTGACTGCCGCATTAATTCGCACACCGCTAAAAGAACCCGGGCCACGGCTAAAGGCAATTGCAGTCAGATCAGCCGTACTAATTTGAGTTTCAGCAAAGCCTTGCTCAATCATTGGTAAGATGGTTTGCGTTTGTGCTTTTGCTCGCGCATCTAATTGAAAAAAGAGTTCCTGTGTTTCATCTACAATCGAAACGGAACACTGCTCATTGGCAGTTTCCAATGCCAGCAATTTCATGCACAACCTTCAAGGAGTAAATATCAAAAATTGGCGTTATGATACTCCACTCCTGAAATTCACGCGAGGATTTACATGCCTTAGATTGCAATTCCTGAGTATAAAATTCTATGTAATTACAGCTAAAAAATGCGTTTGACTAAACGATGCAAATTCTATTTTAGAGTGTTGCAGGCTCTAGGTTTACAAAATGCTGAAAATGTTCAGCATAGTGCAGCGCACTCATTTTTAAACGTGCTTCTGCAGACTCATCCAAAGTCTTAACCACTTTACCGGGAGAACCCATCACCACAGAATTATCGGGAATCACTTTCCCTTCAGGAATTAAAGCATTGGCACCAATAATACAGTTTTTACCAATCACCGCATGATTCAGCACCACTGCATTAATACCAATCAGGGTGTTATCGCCCACGGTACAACCATGTAACATCGCCAGATGTCCAATAGTCACATAATCACCAATCTGCATTTCAATACCTGCATCGGTGTGCAAAACAGCATTTTCCTGAACATTACTAAAATTACCCAATTTGATTTTACTGTTATCGGCACGTACCACAGCCCCAAACCAAATACTAACTTTCTGTCCCAACTCAACCTGACCAATGACCGTGGCATTATCCGCCACCCAACCATCCCACGGTTGCTGCATTGCTTTCGGGGCATATCCTTTAAATTTATACAACATGGTTCCTTCCTATCTTCACATCAAAATTTTTCTATTTCTTAAATGTTGGTGAATTTAACAAAAACGGCCATTCTTTACGATAATCCAAACCATATTCAAATAAAGACACCAACATCCGCGCTGTTAAGCCCCAAACCACTTCATCTTCAACCTGCATACTCGGAAAATATAATTTTTGTTGTGCAAAGCTCACTTCATACGGCGTTGGTGGCGCTTCCATTAAATGCTGTAAAGAGGCAAAAAAGATCCGATCAATTTCTGAAGGTTGTGGAATTAATTCTACTTTTGGAGAAATCAGCCCCACCACAGGTTTAACCAACATCCCATTACGGGCTTTTTGCATTGGTAAATCACCAATCAACTGCACTTCAAATGGATTTAACGCCGTTTCTTCCTGTGCTTCACGTAACGCCACCACAATATTACTGGTATCTTGCGGATCGCGTTTGCCACCAGGGAAAGACACCTCACCCGCGTGATTATTGAGTAAGGTAGAACGGCGGGTTAGCAATACCTTTGGATCAGACTCGTCGGTAATGGCAATCAATACCGCTGCATGCGCTTCCATGAACGTTTTAGAAAAGCGCAAACGTTGCTGTAATAGATGCGTGAGCGAATGATCAATCATGCCTTATAATTCTCCTTGTCTAAGTTTTCATCATAGCTGAAATAGGTGGGCAATAGATAGAGAGGATGCCAAAGTTGAAATTTTCAGTTATTCTGAGAACTCCCTTCAACAATGACGATCACTATGAACTTTTGTGGAAATTGTGGACAAAAAACAACAACGAAAATTCCGCTTGGCGATCAGCAATTACGTCAAGTGTGTAGCGCATGTGGCAATATTCACTATGTCAATCCAAAAGTCATTTGTGGTGCATTGGTCGTTTGGGAAAATAAAGTATTGTTGTGTCGTCGTGCAATTGAACCACGCTATGGTTTGTGGACTTTACCCGCAGGCTATATGGAAATGTTTGAAACCATGGAGCAAGGTTCTGCCCGTGAAACCCGCGAAGAAGCCGAAGCGGAAATTGAAATCGAACAACTTTATTGCATGTATAACATTCCACGGATTGGGCAAATTTATGTGCTGTTCAAAGCTCAATTGTTGAATGGTCAATTTGGTGCAGGTGAAGAAACTATCGAATCACGCTTGTTTAGTGAAGATGAAATTCCGTGGTCTGAATTGGCTTTCCCAAGTGTAGAACGTACTTTACAACACTACTTTGCAGATCGAAAAAACAACCATTTCACGACCCACTTAGAAACCTTAGGTTCACGTACCGATCATACGGGTTAAAAACCCCACATGATGTTCATTTGAATCAAGCTAAAATCTGAATAATAAATAGCCCACTGAGTAGTGAGCTATTTTCATCTCTATATCATAGGAAATTAATGCTAAATACGCACTTTATCTGGGTTATAACATTCGGCAACATCTAGACTTACAGCTCCACCTTGGGCTTTCACCAAAGCTTTATCTGCATCAGTTGCTAAAGCAGGATTTTGAGCCACGTAAGTTGCAAGTTGCGCATGATAAATATTGCTCCACTTCACTGTTGAGCCATTGAAATCAGACAATGTAATACGTGTAGAGTTGGCTGCAACTAAATTGCCAATATTGGCACGTGCACCGCCCACCACTTGACCATTTCCACCTTCAACCGCTTCAATTTTGGTATTCAAACCAATGACTGCGCCATCAAGTTTATGAAATATTGGATTGGCCAAAATCATACGCAAAGTAACTGCTTTATTGTCGATATCGGTTGCACCTAACACACCTATACGGTATTGCTGCACACCATTTGTATCAACATATTCAGCACCAGACTGACTAATTGCTGCACACTGACCAGACATATCGGTTTCTGTGGCATTTGGTGCTATATCTGTACGAATATTGCCATCTTCATCTAAAACAACACCTAATTTGATGCTATCTGTCGTCGTTCCGCCATCAAAATTAAAGGTCAAGGTTGCATAAATTGGGAAAATATAGCGACTGCCTAAAGGTACATTTTTTTGGGTTTTAAAAACGCGATTATCCAAAAAGTTCACAGAAAAGAATTTATAGGCATCAAAAGAACCTTTGAACTGATCAGTGCCTATAGTTTGTTGCCATTGACCATAATCTGCAGGATTCGCTGTTGTAGATTTGGTCAATAATTTATAAAAACCTTCCGTGCCCGCAATTAAATAATCATTAAACACCTTACCTTGGGTAATTTTAAAATCATCAGCCGTATTGTCATTCACACTAAAATGGAATGGCCCCTGAATACGTTTATTCAATGGGTTGACCCATGTGGTTTGTGCTGCTGCAACCATACGCTCAGGACGCACTTTACGAATCAATTCACCACTCACCGTTAAAATTGGGTTAGTCGTGTTCGCAGACACCGCACCTTTCCACTGCATACCATAACCGAAGGTATACCCTGAACGGTCTGTAATCAGTTGATACTGCCCAATGAGGTGTTTCAAATCTGCGACCGTAGATTTACAATCTGCCAAATTACAGCCATATAAACCCTGTGGCAATTGTGAGTCTTCTTTGGCTAAAATCGGATAGTTAGCTTGATAAGATGCCGAGTTATTCATGTAAACCAAGGTGTTTAATGCTTGATAAGCATCATCTTGAGATACCTGTGACACATCTACCCACGGGCGTAAAATACTGGCATAAGCCCCTGAACGATAGTCACCAAGCTCAACGGACTCAGCAACATTTGCCAATTGTTCTTTTTTGAGTGTCGTAATCGTTAAAGGCTGAATATCGCCTGCGACAAAATTTTTATTTTCAAGAGATAAAGCCTGTAAAATACGTACAATTGCAGTCGCGACCTGTATAGTTTCGTCACTACTACTTAAACTCGTTGCTTGGCGTCCTGTTAATCCACGTGCCATATCTAACACACTTAAACGTGGATAACCCGCGCCTGCAGTACTGACCATTCCAATATCAGACAATGATACTGTGCCTAAATCAATATATTGATTGGTCTTTTCCTGAATAAAGAAGTGGACTTTATCTCCTTCACTACATTTACCTGTTGCCGCATTACTTTTCGGCTCAATCATGGTGATGTAGGTTTTACTGGTATCACTGCTACAGGTAAAATTCAAACCATCCACAGGATAATCCAATGCAAATTCCACGCAGTTTTTTGCTGTACTGGCACAGCTTCCATTGATATACGCCACAGCATTAGGCTCTGGATTAATATTGGCACTTTCTCCACCACAACCACTCAAGGCCGCCATCAATGCTGTCGTTGCAAAAGGTAAAATATGTCTTGTTTTCATCCTGAATTCTCTTATTGTTGTTAGCGTATCGCAATGAGTTTTAATTGCCCTTGGTTACTGAGCGCGCGATGTTCCATATCCACTGCAGAAGCCAATGGCGTTAATAATACATAGTGGCTATTTTTTGGAAGTTGCAGCATACCTTCTATTACCTCGTGTCGTAAGACATTGCCTGCAGTATCCTGATTTCTAAAACCACCTGCACCTTCAATCACACAGCCTTTTTGATCCAGAAAAACCACAAACGGCCAATAAAAGGTCGGTTGATTTTGCTTCATGGCATAAGAGTTGATTTGAATATTTTGAATATTGCCTTCTAACTTCACCAATTCATAATCAAATTTTTCGGTTAAGGGAGCTCTAGGCCACAAATTTAAATCTTGTTGTGCTTTTAAGGTTTTAGCTTTATTTTTTTTGCTTTCAGCAAAACATTGCTGCCCCAAACCCTCAATTGCTTCAGCTTGATTAACACGATAATAGTCTGCAGCCAAAACAATAGCGTGAGGCTCAGCAACCGATTGCTTTTTAAATAATTTATTGAGAACGGAACGGCTTACACCACGTTCACGTTCGACCACTTGCATACGAGCACCACCGCCATTTTTTGTGTCAATTATGCCTTCTGGCATACTATAAAAGCGTTTTTTTCCTTCTAAATTAAACTCCTGATCTTCCAAATACTCACTTTTAACATACTGTTCTCCCGCCATCTCCATAAAACCCGTTTGTTGGGCAGATGCATGCGATGCTTGATCTGGTGTTTTTTTAGAAACAGACACTGTGGATGGATCAATCGCAAATTGCTGAGGAAGCTGTTGTAAATCCTCTAGTACAGATGGTTTTACCGCGACTTTGTTGATCGCTGCTTCTTTTGCCAATCCTGTTTGATGAACAGATTCCGCACTGGAAATATCTTGCTGCACTGCATTTGGCTCAGTGTGTGATGCACGCAATGATGAGTTCTCTTTGCTTTGACTAGCCTGATTTTGTGACATAGCGGATTGTTCTGAGATATTCGGCTTAGACAAATTCAGTTGCTTGCTCGCCTGAACAGAAATATTTTTAGATACCTGAACGGATGTTTGAGCAGTTATCTGCTGTACTTGATGCACCTTGTCTTGCTTAAACTGGTCTTGTTGTTGGTTTTCTTGTAGTTGCTTTTGTTGGACTTGCTTTTGCTGTTGTGCGGTTTCCAACGCCTGTATCGTTTGCTTTTTTTCTGCAGCATTACGCTGCACCACAATTGGACGACCATCTGGTCCAATAATGGTGTAAAACTGATTCGCGTAACACACCGATCCCATACTGAAAATCAGTGTGAGTATCGACTTTGAAAATAAAGTCCGTTTTATTTTCCGTACTGAACTTACCATCGTGTTCTATAACTCAATCCAAGAATTGTAATTTTTGTATCCGTTTTCACATTCAAACCCGCATAAGGGTTTAACAGTAGGTTATTTACACCTTCCTTATTGGCTAAGCTACTGGTATTGGCTGGAATTTTATCCTTACTTTGTAAAAAGCCGATGGATAAATCGAGGTCTGTATCTGCATCAAAACGATATCCCACACCTAGACCGAATAAACGTGCATTATTAATCGGTACCATGGTGTTACGTTTATTGTCAGGAATCGCACTACCACGTGGTTCATAACCCGCACGCAGTTTTAAACGGTCTGTGGCTGAATATTCGATGCCAACACCCCAGTTCCACGGTGACTTAAACTCTAATGGCAAAGCTAAACTGTCATCAGACACATGCTCCGAAAGCAATTTTGCAATTTTTAATGCCGAGATTTGACGGTCAAACTCGAATTTGAATTTATCCCATGCTTTATAGTCAGTCCAGCCCACATCAAAATTGACTTGTAAATCAGGCATGACTTTATATTTTATCCCCGCTTGAAAGTGCGCAGGATATTCAAAATCCATAGAAACCAAACCAGACTCACTGGCTGGAATATAACTTGGGAAACCTAAAATTGCCGCTAAAATCTGACCTGTTGGTGAAGACATCAAACCATTAATTAACTCACGCGGTGCTTTCGAGTTATCAATATGATATTTGCCCTTCAAGCGCATTTTAGCTGCACTCTGATACACCATACCAAAGCTAAAATCTTCTGTCGGTTCCCACAAAATACCCAAGTTATAACTCGGGCTTAAACTTTGCTCAACCGCCAGTTGCATTTGCCCAAAACGGGAAAATGGATTCATGCCTTCTTCGGCATTACAAATCCCGAGCAACAAAATATCGGTGATGATATTGGCGTTTTCTTTAAATGGCGTACAGACCACTTCATCCACCATACGTAACATCCCGATCAGTTCATTCGGGAAGCGTAAATCGGTATTCATGGCGATGGCTTGGTAAGACATCCCTATTGACGCACCGACTGACAATTCATCATTGACTTGATAGGCGATAGATGGAGAAAGATAAGTAATACGCTCTAAGGCAACCTGTTGTCCCATAAAGTTACCAGGGTTACCATTTTCGGCACCAAAGCCCGCAATCAACGGCGCATATAATGCGGTGGCAAAGGTCACTTTGGAACCTGGTGGATTATAGGCAATACCGTTGGTTGGCGCTGCCAGTGGCATGCCTTTACCCAAATCGACAAATTTTTTCAGAATCGGGACATACAGCGTTGGATATTCTACATCGGCTTGTACTGTACCTTTAAAATCGGTACAAAAATCGGCCAAAATTTCTGGTCCATCGTTACACACCACAGGGTCATCAGAATAACCAAATACGTCATAACCTGCTGGAACGGAAAGCTCACGCTGTACATCAAAATGTGCCAACACCCCTTGCACATCTGTTTGCAAACCTTCAATCTTGGTCAGTGCAGCAGGGTTAAAGTGAATCGCACTAATACCAGGAGGATCTGCAGTGACCGCATTCCCCATAGTCAAAGAACGAATATCGACAGATAAGTTTTGTCCAAGCTGCGCAAAAGCAGCCCCTGAACAGCCCGACAGTATAATTGCAGTCACTAACGGGCGAAGTCGTATCATTTTCATGCGACTAGCCTCTTAGCGAATTTTTTTACCGAAACCGAGAATATCCAGTGGGAATGACAAACCAAGTGATACGTCTGGCGCGTCTTCGGTCAGACCGATTCCTACCGTACCATTCACAATGGTTTCAGGTGAAACGCGAACGCCTAATGAAATAGCCAAAGTCGAACTGGTCTGGTCTGCAGGTGAATAGCTTTCACCCGTATGATAAGTAAACTCCGAACCTGTATTAAAGCTTTGCTGATAGGACATGGTCATCGACACATCGTAGTTAAACGAATAAGCAAAACCAAAAGCAAAACCACCACTAATACCTGGCTCAAACTCTTCAATAATACGGCTACCGCGAATTTGATTGAGACCGCTTTCTTTAAAACCATAGTTGGCTGAAGCAGAAGCAAACAATACAACTGGGTCAATATACTTACGCGTACTTGCACCGATGCCTGCAGAGTAGTAACCCTTACCTGTTGATAAATCTTTAACAGGATTAATCTCGTAAGGACTATCCCCCGTTTTGGTCGATAAATTTGCGAATAAAATTAAAGGTAAACGCCCCGCTTTTAATGGGAATGGCTCCCAACGTGCACCTAAAGAAATATCCCCCAAGCCTGCTGCCGTGGCATCTTTTAACAAGTCTGACTTTGCAACCAATGGTACAGAAGCAGATAAAGTTAAATTGTCACGCAAACCATATTGTGCGGTGAAGGTGTTAGTTAATGCGTGGGACGCATTTTCTTGCACACGAAGCTGATACAACTGACCTTGAGCCATTTCAAGGTCGAGCTGCGTATCACGATGATAGGTATAATCAATATCATAATAAGATGAAATATCACCTTGTTTCATGAGCGAGTATTGACGCTCATTCGAGGTAAACACTTCCTCTAAATTCGCCTCTTTGGTTGCGTCGCCCTCTTGCTGTTGCAAAGCAGATGATGCTGCTTGTGCACCATTTGCAGCGACAACCGCACTATTTGTTTCAGCACTTGTATCTGCAGTTGATGCTGCTGTATCTGATACTTCTGCCTGTTCAGTTGTGGTTTCATATTCCCCTAATTGCGGCTCCTCTGCGGCATAAGCCACCCCAAATACCATTTGAATACTGAGAGCCAATAAGGTTTTATTCATCCATTTACGATCCATGATTTACCCCTTCCATTTTTATTTTTGTATTTCGTGAACAACTGATTATTTGTTTTTGTAGTAGAGTCTTAAAAAACGATGCTCGTACTGTCCGTAATTTTCAGAATCTTTATTTACATTACGCTCTAGACGTATTGTCGATGCTTTATCGGCTATTTTTTCCATCGCAAATTGTGGATATTGAATATCAACAAAGGCATAACGATTCACTGTTGCGTCTTCCACATGACGCAAGTCTTTTTCTTGTAATGCCAACATAGTTTGACGATTTTGCGGTGCGACATTAATTAGAAATAAGGTGTTATTTTCCCAGACTTCCTTAAAGCGTTCTTCATCGAAACTGATATTGCCTAATGCAGGGTCTGCCACATAGACACGTCCATTTTTATATGCCTTATACACCACAAAATGTTTAAAACCTGCATAGGAAATCGGCACAATTGCAGGCTGCCCTTGTTTCACTAAATCCGAAAACTCCCCGCGATATCCACCACTTTCCATGCCCAAAGCTGCGACAAAGCGCTTCATATCCAATAGCGAAAAACTACGACGTTCAATAATTCGGTCGTATTCTCCATAACGCAGCAAGCCACTCATGGTTTGTTGCTCGTTTAATTGTGTTCCTACATAACCATTCAGCAAGGTTGTTAAAGCTGCAGAACCACAACTGTAGTCATAGGCTTGGCGCACAATTCCGCGAAATTGATCTTCTAAAGCAGGTTTAATTTGCACAGGCTCTCTGTGCATACGGGTAAAGGAATTATTTCTAGAATCCAAAGTTTCTGTGTAACGCACAGTTTCAGGATGCTGTTCTTTTAAATCAAAGGCTTGTGTGGCAGCGTAATAGATCAATGCCGAGCCCAAAGCGATCTCTAACATATATTTTTACTTTTTAATTCTCGGCAATACCTGCCTAATATTTTTATTTTAGAGTTTTCACTCTACTTCCTTGTATTTAGAAAGATACTCGTTTTATAGAAAAAAAAAGGGCTTTCTATATTTTTTTTGCGAACTCATCAGTTTATTTGTAAAAAAAAGCGCGTGAATTCACGCGCTTTTTCAGTTTTTAAATTAGTGACCAGAAATGGTGATAACAGCACCCTTCGTGTAGCTACCCTGAGAAGTACTGTAGTAAGTTTGAAGACCTTGAACTTCCATATCACCAATAGAAGCAGCAGTACGACTACCTAAATGGATACCTTTAATATATTGGTCTTTGGCACCAGTGTCATTGCTGACAATACGAATATGTGCCGCCTTACCGACATTATTACCACCACCAACATAAGCATCATTAAATACTTGGATACTTTGATTTAACGTCAAGTCTTTACTGTCAGCATCCGCAATTTTAATGCTTTCAATAAAGATTTCACCCGCTTCCTTTGTTGTTATAGCTGTATCTGTACCATTAATCTTCACAACCCCTACAGCTTCTCCTTTGGTTGAATTATCCAAAATACCTAAGTTTTTAATTTCTAAACCACCAATCATTTTGGTATTCAATTTAACCATTGCACCTTGTGGCGCTGCGCCTAATTGGATGTTGGCATCCATTTTACCAGTTTTTAAAGTTAAACCAGATAAAATTGCATTATAGTTAGTATCATCATTACCACGGCGGATAGAGGTTGTACTTGTATTTTCAGCATTTGATGCAGATACACCAATTTCACCAATCTTGATATCTAAGCCTGATACTTGAGCTGCAACATTAATAAATGCACCACCTGTAGCACTTGTACCTGCATCCGTATCAATAACCAAGTCTGCTAAGTTACGAGAAGCTAACAAGTAATTGCCGTTATCATCGTAGTTTGCACCAATCACAATACCATGCTTTTCGTTTGCATCTCCAGCAATACCATTGCCCTTGACAACAATTGCACCAGCTTTGTTTGTGCCGCCTAAAGAACCGATAACAGCTGGTACACCAGGAGTTACAACATTACCATTCGCATCTAAGACAGGAGCAACTGCTGGTTTGGCACCATCACTAACCAAACCATCGTTATCATGGATTAAAAGTTTTTCGATTTCGATTTTAGAAATACCAATCCCGATGCTTAAACCATCTTGACCAGTAGTTGCGCTTAATGCAGTATCGTCCATTGCCTGCATTGCCATTGCATTTGTTGTTAACGCGATTGATGATACCAAAGCAAGTTTAGTAAATTTTTTCATCTTGTTACTCTCCCGAGAGTATTATTTTTTTGGTTTTACCACTCAGTGCCAGTGATTGTATTTTTATTTGATGAGGACAACACTGACACACATTCCTTGAGTAGCCGGTTTGCACATACAAAGGTATATCTGAGTTATTTTTTGTTCAACTGCTGTTGGTCGCAATCCACATCTTACCGACAAACGGTTATTTGCTTTTTATGTGCTGCAATCATGTAAAATAGCCTTTTAAAATCTCTCAGCTGTTTACGCTTTATGTCCTATCCTACTCATTTTAAAAAATTATTCTGTGAACCTGAATATGAGGCTGCAAGAATTTTGCAAGCTTTGGCAGCACTTTCACATTGTATTTATTTGCAAAATAATGGAAAGGCACGTATTGCTTTTTTGGCTGAACGCTATTGTGTGCAGCAAAACCATCAACATTTTTACTTTCAAAAAACGGCATTGGATCAATATGAATTAAGTCCAACTCAATTAGATTTAACAGCTCATCTCGGTGCTTTAGAAGATGCTGACACCGCCCCATTTTGCAGTGTAATGGGGTTTGTTTCGTATGATGCAGCAGCACAGCAACACATCAATATGCAGCCTCGCGCCCAACCCAGTGTTTTTTTAGGTCAATTTAAAAGCTATTTACAGCAAGAAACTGATGGCTGGTATTTTTATAGTTCAGACGATGCTGCTACGCAAATTTTTGATTTTATTTTAAATTTATATACTCAATCAACCATAATTGAACAGTTCCAATTAAGCCAAAAGTGTCAAGCCCGCTGGAATTTCACAGATTACCAACGCGCCTTTCAACATGTTCAAGACTATATAGTGGCAGGAGATTGTTATCAAATTAATCTTACGCAAGAGTTTAGCGCTGAGGCTCAAGGTCAACTTTTAGAGACTGCAGCTCAGTTTTGGCAACTGACCAATGCACCTTATGCAGGTTATTTACGTATTGGTGATTTTGAAATTTTAAGTTGTTCGCCCGAACTCTTTATCGATTTTGAGGAAAATCGAAAAATTACCACAAAACCCATTAAGGGCACGATGCCACGTTATGGCGATCCTGAATTAGACCGACAATCGAAACAACAATTAAGTGAATCTAAAAAAGATCAGGCTGAAAATGTGATGATTGTGGATTTATTACGTAATGATTTAAGTGTTTATGCCGAAACTGGCAGCGTCAAAACGCCAAAGTTATTCAATATTGAGTCTTTTAACCAAGTGCATCACATGGTCAGTGAAGTGACCGCAACACTAAAAGCCGAGATGAATCCTTTTGATGTGTTGATGTCTGCCTTGCCAGGTGGGTCAATTACAGGCGCACCGAAAATTCGTGCCATGCAAATTATAGATGAACTCGAAGGTGCAGCACGTGGCGCCTATTGCGGCTCTATGGGTTATTTTGATGCCGATGGAACGGGTTCTTGGAATATCCTGATCCGTTCTATTCAGAAATATCAGCAAGATGTTTCATTATGGGCTGGTGGTGGCGTCACGATTGCATCTGTTTGTGAAGCAGAATATCAAGAATGTTTTGACAAGGTTTCAGCGATGTTGGACTTATTGAACCGCTGGTACAAACCTGCGCAATAGCATGTCGCAAAAACAAAAAAAGCGAGTGAATTCAATGCTTCACTCGCCTCTACGATATTTTAACAATTAAGCCAAAATATCGTATTTTAAAGTATCTACTAAGCGTTGATTTTGATCATCTGTACCAATAGTAATGCGCAAATATTGATTGATGCGTGGTTTATTAAAATAACGCACAATAATACCGCGTTCACGTAATGCTGCAGCTAATTCACCCGCATCCTGTTGAGGATGTGATGCAAAAATAAAGTTGGCGTGTGATGGCAATATCTTAAAGCCCAAGCTCGTTAAATCCGTCACCAATTTCTCACGGCTTGCAATAACTTTTTGGCATTGTGCTTCAAAATACGCCTGATCTTGAAAAGATGCCACCGCAGCTGCAATGGCAAAACGATCCATTGGATAAGAGTTAAAACTATTTTTTACGGCTTCCAATGCGGCAATTAAATGTGGTTGTGCAATCGCAAAACCAACACGTAAACCTGCCAATGAACGTGATTTAGAGGTGGTTTGACACACCACTAGATTCTCGTACTTTTCCACCAATTTCACTGCAGACTCTGCACCAAAATCGACATAAGCCTCATCAATCACCACCACTGAATTTGGATTGGCCTGTAAAATTTCTTCAATCGCGCTTAAACCTAAAGCAATACTGGTCGGTGCATTCGGATTGGTGATGATAATGCCACCATTGGCTTGCTTATAGTCATCAACTACAATTTCAAAATCATCATTTAAAGGCAAAATTTTAGTTTTTACCCCAAAAAATTGACTATATACAGGGTAAAAACTATAGGTGATATCCGGATACAGTAACGGCTGTTCCTGAACAAAAAAAGCCTTAAAAATATGTGCAAGGACTTCATCTGAACCATTGCCAACAAAGACATTTCCAACAGCTACATTTTGCTGTTTCGCAATGGCTTGCTTAAGCTCAGACGCATCTGGATCTGGATATAAACGCAGTGCATCTGCCGAGTTTTCTAAAACCTTTTGCACCGCTTCCACCACTTTAGGCGAAGGTGGATACGGGTTTTCATTGGTATTCAATTTTAATAAATTTTGAATTTTTGGCTGCTCACCCGGTACATAAGGCTCTAGCTCACGTACTTCAGGGCTCCAAAAACGCATTTGTTCTGCTGTGATATTCATTTTGTATTCTCTTTAAACCCTCTCCTAACCTCTCCCAAAGGGAGAGGAATTTTCATTACTAAAGACACAAAATTTGTGTGGTTTAAATTCCCCTCTCTTTATTAGGAGAGGGTCAGGGAGAGGTTGTAATGCTATTTATGATTGATAACGATAACGTGCTGATCGTGCATGCGCATCCAGATTTTCCTGCTTCGCTAAAATATCAGCGGTTTTCGCCAAACTTTTCACGCCCTCAGCTGAACACATAATCAGACTTGAGCGTTTTTGGAAATCGTAAACACCCAATGGGGATGAAAAACGTGCCGTACCCGACGTTGGTAATACGTGGTTTGGCCCTGCACAATAATCACCAATAGCTTCTGGTGTATAGCGCCCCATAAAGATCGCACCCGCATGACGAATTTCTTCTGCCATCACTTGTGCATCATCCATACACAATTCTAAGTGTTCGGGCGCAACTTGGTTGATCAATTCAATCGCCTCTTGACGATCTTTGACTAAGATCAATGCACCACGATTTGCAATAGAAGTGCGGGCAATTTCAGCTTTAGGCAAATTCGCCAAGTGCTGTTCAATCGCTTGTTCAACCTGATTCAGCAATTGCGCATCTGGTGTAATAAAAATAGATTGTGCAACCGTGTCGTGCTCGGCTTGGGAAAGTAAATCCATCGCCAACCATTCAGGATTATTTTCACCTTCGGCATAAACCAAAATTTCGGATGGCCCAGCAATCATATCAATGCCAACCTGACCAAATACAGCACGTTTTGCAGCCGCCACAAAGCGGTTACCTGGCCCCGTAATTTTATCTACCGATGGGATGGTTTCTGTACCATAAGCCAATGCAGCAACAGCTTGTGCTCCGCCAATGGTAAATACACGAGTCACCCCTGCTAAATATGCAGCCGCCAAAACCAATGGATTGAGTTCACCATTCGGTGCAGGTACCACCATAATAATTTCAGGTACACCAGCAACATGCGCAGGCACGGCATTCATGAGCACAGAAGATGGATAAGATGCCAAACCACCCGGTACATAAATACCAACGCGATCTAATGGCGTGACTTTTTGCCCAAGTGTATTGCCCAAAGCATCAACATAAGTCCAGCCATCCTGCTTTTGCGCTTGGTGAAATTCACGAATACGTACAGCAGCCAATTCCAAAGCTTCACGAACTTCGTTATCTAAAGCATCAAATGCGGCTTTCAGTTGTTCCTGACTTAACTCAAGTTCTGAAAATTGATGCGCTGGATGTCGATCGAACTGTTGAGTGAGTTTAAGAACCTGAGCATCACCGTGCTGACGCACATCAGCAATAATTTGATCTACAGTTTTTAAAAGTTCAGGATCACTGACAGTTTCAAAAGCCAACAAGTCTGCAAAGGCTTGTTTAAAGCTTTGATCTTGAGTCGATAAACGTCGCATCAATTTACCCACAAGGTTTGATAGAAAAGTTTAGTTTACCTTGTTTCTAGGGCTTTGTGGGAATCTATACATGGCGAAAGCAGTATGTTTTGATGGAAATTCACGTTCGAAATCATTCAAGAACAGAATCATGCACGAACATAAAAAAACCGCCATTGAATGACGGTTTTTTGAGAAGGCAGGATGATGGATACAAAGTTAAGCAGATTGTTTTGCCAACTCTCGTTCTGCCACAGCTTTTTCAAGTTGTGCCAAAATTGGATTGAGCAAATCTTGCTTGCGCTTAAAACTGGCTTTATTGACAATTAAACGTGAAGATACTTTACAGATTTCTTCTAGCGGCTCTAAACCGTTGGCACGTAAAGTATTACCTGTATCAACCACATCGACAATGTAATCACCCAAACCGACCAATGGTGCTAATTCCATTGAGCCATAGAGTTTAATGACATCAACCTGCTCACCTAAGCTGGCATAATATTGACGGGTCAAATTCACATATTTAGTGGCAATTTTTAAACGACCTTTTGGACGCTGCATACCAACTTTGCCCGCAGTCATTAATTTACAATTGGCAATTTTCAGATCCAGCGGCTCATATACATTTTGAGCGCCATGCTCCATCAGCACGTCTTTACCCGCAACCCCAATATCTGCCGCACCATTTTCAACATAAGTTGGTACATCAGAGGCACGTAAAATTAAAATACGCACTTGTTTATGTGTGGTTGGGAAAATCAACTTACGTGATTTATCTGGATCTTCCAGTAAATTAATTCCCGCAGTTTCTAATAAAGGCAAAGTTTCTTTTAAAATTCGCCCCTTACTTAATGCCAAAGTTAAACCATGATCAAAATTGCCCATGACGTCAAAATTTGGATCATCGTTTCTCATGTCATTCATCAATTTACTCGCTTAATTTGGGCGCCTAAACCTTGTAACTTTTGTTCTACATTTTCATAACCGCGATCAATATGATAAATACGGTCAATCAATGTTTCGCCTTCTGCCGCCAATGCTGCTAACACCAACGAGAATGAGGCACGTAAATCAGTTGCCATAACAGGTGCAGCAGAAAGTTTTTCTACGCCTGTCACCACCGCATCATTGCCTTCTACCTGAATATTGGCACCCATACGTGACAACTCAGGGACATGCATAAAACGGTTTTCAAAAATAGTTTCCGAAATGGTAGCAAAACCGCGTCCAATCGCATTCACCGCCATTAACTGTGCTTGCATGTCTGTTGGAAATTCAGGGTGTGGTAAAGTTCTGAAACTCACGGCTTTAGGGCGCTTGCCCATCATATCCAGTTCAATCCAGTCATCGCCACGTGTGACTTCCGCACCCATTTCTTCAAACTTATCTAACACAGATTCTAGCAAGGCAGGATCGGTATGTGTGGTTCTGATTTTACCGCCTGTAATTGCAGCCGCAGCCAAATAAGAACCCGTTTCGATACGGTCAGCAACCACCGAATACTCACAACCATGCAAGTGTTCAACACCTGTAACCACTAAAGTATCGGTATCTAAACCTTCAATTTTAGCGCCCATTTTAATGAGCATTTGCGCAAGGTCAGTAATTTCAGGTTCACGCGCAGCATTACGAATGGTAGTAACACCATCTGCCAATACCGCAGCCATGAGAATGTTTTCTGTACCGCCAACAGTGACCATATCAAAGACCACTTCGCCACCTTTAAGGCGACCATTGACTTTGGCATTTACATAACCATTTTCGACTTCAATTTCTGCGCCTAACGCTTCGAGTGCTTTAAGATGTTGATCGACAGGACGTGAACCAATTGCACAACCACCTGGCAAAGATACTTTTGCACTACCATAGCGCGCGACCAATGGGCCAAGCACCAAAATAGAAGCACGCATGGTTTTTACCAATTCATAAGGTGCAAATTTGTTGTCCAACGTTGATGTATCTGCAATGACTGTATCGCCTTCATAAGACATTTTAATGCCCAAGCCTGCGATCAACTTCACTAAGGTATTTACATCTTTTAAATTTGGAACATTTTTCAATGTAATTGGCGTTTCCGCAAGAATCATTGCAGCAAGAAGTGGCAAGGCTGCATTTTTTGCACCAGAAATACGCACTTCACCTTCGAGCTTATTACCGCCCTGAATTAAAAATTTATCCATTAAATTATTAAGCTCCAAATAAGCTTGCTTTACGCCATTCTTCTTGTGTCATTGCACGAATTGTAACCGCATGAACTTCACCGCTGGCAATATAGCTATTCAATGGTGCATACACTGCTTGTTGACGAGCAACAGGACGCTTACCTTCAAACTGATTATCTACAATACGAAGATCAAACTTGCCGCCTTGCCCACTTACAGCAACTTCAGCCTCTGGAAAAGCAGCTTTTAAAATTTCAGTGAGCTGTTCACTATTCATCACAAAGACCTCTTATAGGACCAACGGTGTAAAAACCTGTCATTTTACTATAAATAGAAAAAATAATTCATTAATCCTATACATTATCGCAATAAAAAAGAGGTTTATCCAAAACCTCTTTTTAAATCACATTTTAACTAGATGGCTAAAGGCTGATAATCCAACTGCATCTTCCGATGTTTCTCTAACTGACGTTTTAATTTTTCTGTCATCATCTTAATTGAAGTATACATATCATCTGCACTAGCCTGCGCAAAAAGCTCCGTTCCAGGTAAACGAATAATTGCTTCTGCAATATGATTGGCGCTGCCTTTTTTAGAATGTTTATCGATTTGATGATCTTTACTTAATTTCACCTGCATACTATTGACCTGATCCAGATGTTTGGTCATTTGTGCAAATTTAAGTCGAATATTTTCTTCAATTGCAGGGGTGATAGCTAAGTGATGTCCACGAATTGTTATTTGCATAATTCTATCCCTCACCTTCATTAGGATTAGGAAGGCATAGTTCACATGATTGATTGCCAAATAACAGATCACTGCAGCGGTCACTTTAAATCATGTCTAACTATTCCTTCAAAAAAAATTCATTATTTGGTCATAATGAATCCTTAGAATAGACCGATTTTAAAAACTAGATCAAGACTTTTCGTTCAGAAGATGACGGAATATTTAATGACTCACGATATTTCGCAACCGTTCGGCGTGCTACATCAATTCCCCCTTCCTTAAGAAGGTTTGCAATTGTGTTGTCTGACAAAGGTTTACGTGGATTTTCCTCTGCAATTAATTTTTTTATCTTGGCGCGAATCGCAGTTGAGGATGCTTCTCCACCTGAACTTGTTCCAACATGACTTGAAAAGAAATATTTCAATTCAAATAAACCACGTGGAGTTAACATATATTTATTGGTGGTCACCCGTGAAACTGTAGATTCATGCAACTCCACCTCATCGGCAACATCACGCAAAATCAACGGTTTCATTCCTTCAGCACCAATTTCTAAAAATTCACGTTGATGTTGCACAATACAGGTTGCGACTTTTAATAAAGTTTTATGACGCTCATCGACACTTTTAATAAAGTTTTTTGCATCCAACATTTGATTGCGCAAATATTGATTGTCTTCGCTTTGATCTGCGCGTTTAATCATATTGGCATAAAATGAATTGATTCTAAGCTTCGGTACAACATCAGGATTCAGCTGCACCTGCCAATGGTCCTGCTTTTTACTGACCACCACATCTGGAATTTGATAGTCTGACTCCTGATCTTCAAATGCTGTACCAGGATGTGCTTTCAATGTTTTTAATAAAGCCACTACATGCTGAAGCTGATCTGCGCTTAAACCCGTTTGCTTAATTAACTTGGCTAAATCATTCGAAATTAATAGCTCATAATGCTGCAAAAGTTGCAGCGCTTCCTGCCGATAAGGTACATCTGCAGTCAAACTTTCAAGCTGAATAGATAAACATTCCGCTAAATTACGCGAACCAATACCAATCGGATCTAAACGCTGAATATGTTTCAAAACCACCAAAACTTCATCGTCTTCAACTTCATCTTCGTATTCCATGGAGATCAATAAATACTGTACAGATGCAGTGATTTCAGATATTTCACAATCCAAGAAACCATTGTCATCCAAAGCATCAACAATACAATAGGCAATGAGCTGCTCGACTTGAGAAAAATGCAACAGATTGATTTGTTGCATCATGTGCTCTTTTAAACCTAAATGCCCCTGACGATTATCCTCGCGCTCTTCATATTCCGCTGCGCCCAAACTCGTTGGTAGATGGGTGTACACATCATCCCAGTCTGTATCGACAGGCAAATCATTCGGTAGATGATCTGCATTTAATTCTTTGGTTAAATCCTTTTGATCATGCTCTTGTTCTTCTAAGGTGGATAAACTTTCAACACTACTTTGTTCTTCGACTTTTTCTAATAAGGGATTACTATCCAACTGAATTTGAACTTCTTGCTCAAGTTCCAAGCTCGAAAGTTGAAGCAAACGAATGGCTTGTTGTAACTGCGGTGTCAGTGACAAGGAGTTTGCAACTTTTAATCCAACCGATAACTTCATTTTCACCCACTCTTTTAAATTTATGTTTTTCAACAACTTAATATATAAGTTTTTGATAAGCAATTTCTATGCCGTTTTATTAGGTATAACATAGATTCATTAAAAGACATAAAGATTTTAATCAGAAGTTCTGTTCAGATTTCTTTCTACTTTTCTTTCCCTCATA